>JBDHMQ010000078.1:0-7336 GCA_039656095.1 Gemmatimonadota bacterium
CGAGCGACTTCTCAGCCAGCGAACGGGATCCACAAGACGCGGGTTGTTGTCGCTATCCGGTTCGTAGATCTGGAATTCAACATGCGTGCCTTCGGGAGAGCTCTCGTCACCACCGACGCCGCCGATCACCTGGCCCGCGACGATCCGATCATTCATTCGCACGCGGAGATCCTGCATGTATAGATAGACGGACCAGTACCCGCCGCCATGGTCTACGATTACGGTCTGACCAAGCAGGTCGCGTGATCCTGCATATGCGACTTGACCGGCCTCGACTGCCCGGACGAGCGTACCGCGTGCCGCACCAATGCCGAGTCCCTCCCAATTGGCATTGCCTTCCTGTTTTCTGTCACCAAACCGGTACACGACAGAGCCGTCAACCGGCCATCGCAGCTGGCCCAGGTCGGCAGTCGTCAACACGGATTCCGTTGTCAGGCCGACAACACGCTCCGCTTCAACCCGAGCCCGTTCGAGATCTGCCAGCAGTCCTCCAAGGCGTTGTTCCTCAGACTGCAATTCGTCGATCCGTGTTTCAGTCCGGGACACCTGTGTCTGGACGTTTCGGAGGCGCCGCTGTCGCTGTGTTTCCAGCAATTCCATGTCGGAGACTTCACGTCGCTTTGCGCCCCGCAACCCCTCAAGTCGCGCGTACTCATTTGCCAGCAGTTCGCGCTGCTCAGACAGTCGATCGGCCAGCGTTCGTACGTCCTTCACCAACATCCGATCATATCGGGCAACCAGGTGCAGATACTTATATCTACTGATCAAGTCACCGAACGAATGCGCCTCGAGGAGCACCTGGAGAGTGTGGGCACGGCCACGCTTGTAAATGTTGCGAAGACGTTGCTCGAGCTCAGTGCGCCGGATGGCATAATCGTCCCGTGTTGCCAGCAGGTCGCGTGTAGCATCGGCAACGGTCATGCCGTAGGCGTCAATCTGCACATCAAACTCGGCGAGCGCGCTTGTAGACGAGCCGATCCGGGCCTCAATATTTCGAAGCTCGTCACCCATAGTACTGATTTGCCCGCGCATTTGCGTGGCCTCACGGGCCAGCGTCTGCTGTTCCTGCCGGATGTCTTCGAGACGGTCCTGACTTTGCCGAATCTGATCTCCAATATTGTCCTGAGCCGACGCCGGAGTCGGAGCAATTGTTATCAGGCTCGCAAGGATGCAGGCGAGAGATCCAGCATATCGAAGATCAAAAAACATCGATCTTCTTCAATTCAATACGGACGGCCCGAGCGGCGGCGAGTACGCCCAGAAGCGTAGCAAGCAACAGACCGACTCCAATCCACCATTCGGGAATCCACGCGAGCGGGAGCAGGGTCCCGTCAACGATGCGATAGGATCCCCACGTAAGAAGTAGAGCAACAATTCCGCCCAGTAGACCAGCGAACAGCCCCTCGACCAGGAACGGCCGGCGGATATATGCGTCCGTGGCGCCAATCGTCTTCATGATCGATATTTCCTGCCGCCGTGCGAGGATTGCCATGCGAACGGCGATGCCGATCAGCAGTACCGCACCAATTGCGAATCCCGCACCCAACAGAAGTGCGCCCCCACCGACAATTCGCCTCACCTGAAACAGGCGGTCGACCCATTCTCTCCCGTACTGGACTTCCTCAACGAATGCATATCCCGTGAGTCGCTGGGCGACTCGCTCCGCATCCGTCGGTGTCCTGGCGTGATCCCGCAGCTGGATGACCAGCGACGCGGGTAACGGATTCACCTCAAGATCAGAGAAAACGTCAGAGAATTCCTCTAGCTCATTGGAGGCTCGGAAAAGTGCCTCGACTTTTGAGACATAAGTGACGCCCTCGACCTCCGGGTATCCTTCTATTTCCGCCGTACTGAGTCCGACCAGCTCCTCATCGACGCCATCCTGCAGGTAGGCGACGATTTCGACGCGTGATTCAGCGCCGGACAGCGCTTGATCAATATTGTATCCGGTGACGCCGAAAATTCCGACGATGAACAGACTGACTCCGATGGATGCGATGGACAGGCCACTGAGAAGGGGAGCTCGGCGGATTCCAGACGCTGCCTGACGGACGCTTCTCACGCGCTGGCGTCCGTGTTGGTATCGAATACCACTGTGCCATTCTCCAGCTCGATTACGCGAATCTCCGGATGCCGTCGTACCAGTTCCGAATCGTGGGTTGCCATGATGACGGACGTTCCCGACGCATTGATTGTCTGGAACAGATCGAACACACCGGCCGACGCTCGATGGTCCAGATTGCCTGTCGGTTCATCCGCCAGCAGGATTAACGGCTCGGTCGCGAGGGCCCGTGCGATGGCCACGCGCTGTCTCTCGCCGCCCGAGAGTTCTCGCGGATAGCTACCGGCTCGCGCCGCGAGGCCGACCTGGCTGAGCAGCTTCTGTACCCGACTTCCAATCTTGGCCCTTGGCGTACCCGTACACTCGAGAGCAAACGCGACATTTTCCGCGGCGGTCAGATTCTCAAGCAGACGGAAGTCCTGGAACACGAATCCAACTCGTCTCCGCAACTGCGGCAACTCTCGGCGCTTGATCCGCGTCGAACTGAATCGCGACACGCGAACTTCACCAGATGTAGGCATTGTCTGCATGTGAATCAGGCGCAGGAGAGTCGTTTTGCCTGCACCGGAAGGTCCGGTCAGGAAAGCGATTTCACCTTTGCGAAGGCGCAGCGATACGTCGGTCAGTACTTGCCTGCGCCGGTAGGACTTTGTGACGGCCCGAAGCTGTATCATGACACCCGACCTGGTTCGGCCCGGCCAGCTGCACGTGCACTAAACTGAATGCAAGACTTGATCGCCGCCTCCATAGAACGAGAGTCGGCGATTCCACGCCCGGCGATGTCCAGGGCTGTCCCATGGTCGGGCGACGTACGTGGGAACGGGAGACCAGCAGTGACATTGATCCCACTATGTGGGGCAAGTGTCTTCAGGACGGCCAAGCCTACATCATGGGCAGGCGCGATTACGAGGTCGGCTTCACCTTCAATGCAACGTCGGAAGACGCTGTCCGCTGGGAATAACCCGACAATTTCTATATCACTCTCCTGATCCAATCGGCTCATTGCCGGAGCGAGGACGCGAGCCTCCTCATCACCGAACAGGCCGCCCTCCGAAGCGTGTGGGTTGACTCCGGCAAACGCAAGACGCGGCCGCTGTATCCCCCACCAGTCGCGCAGTGCCGCGGCTGCGATCGATGCTCGACGCCAGACAAGCTCCTCCGTCAGGAGATCGGGGACCTGTCGTAGGGGAACATGGACGGTCAGGAGAGCGATTCTCAGCGCCCCCCCGATCGGCGTGCTTTCCGAACCCATGATCATAGTTACGTCCGGTACTCCCGTTCGCTCGCAGAGCAATTCCGTGTGCCCGGGGTAGGCATAACCGGCCGCAGCAATGGCTTGCTTTGAGATTGGTCCAGTGACCAGTCCATCAATCGATCCGTTCAGCGCGAGTGAGATGCCCCTCTCGATTGCCTCGATCGATGCCCGACCAGCCTCCGCCTCACTTCCGCCCGACCACCTGTCGACGCGATCGAAGCTGATGTTCGGATAAGAATCGAGACCGGTGGTGCCGGGTGATGGAGGGCCTATGACGACGTACTCAACAGGACCATGGCGGTACAATCCAGCTGCTGATTCCTGGATACTATGCAGAGCACCGCCGATCACTTCAGGGCCAATACCTCGGGGGTCTCCGAGGGTGATCCCTATCCGTAGGCCAGGGGGTGCATGCATCCAGCCGGCGGCGTCAGAGTTTGATGTCGACGTGAGCCTGATCTCGCAGCTGTTCTACGAACAGCAAGTAGGCCTTGTCCAGCTCCAGCTGTTCCCGGATTTCTTCGCGGACGTCATCCAACAGGTACGGACCCTGGTGGATGTACTCGGTCACGCGAACGATTACGAACCGTTGCCCGCGAGGTGTAGTATTCACGAACGGACCGACAACCTCACCCGGCACCGGATTAGCTAGCGCCTCGGCGTACTCCGGGAACTGTTGAGCGATTCGTTCGACCGGCATCTGTGGAACACGTAATGGCTCGAGCTTTACCCCGTGGTCCTGTGCCAGCGGTGCGATCGCGGCCCCTCCCCGGATGCTGTCTGCCAACTGGATCGCCAATTCGTGAGCGGCGAGGAAGTCCTGTTCCGTAATGTCGTGGAGAAGCAGGATGTGCCTGATTTTTCGCTCGCCGCCACGCGTATTCTCGACCTTGATAATATGATGGCCGAATTGCGTCCGCACCGGACCTATTGGCGTGCCGGTTCTTGATGACCAAGCGGCCCGCGAAAAATCGGCATCCAACTGGGATCTTCTCACCCACCCCAGATCTCCGCCCGAAGGCCTGGTCGCCAGATCTTCGGAATACTCCCGTGCGGCGACTTCGAAGTCCTTACCGTCACGGATTTCTCCCAGGATATCAACCATCTTCTCGAAGGCCGCCTTCTCGGCTTCTTCACTTGGCTTCGGTTCCAAGACGAGTTGCTCGAAGGAGATTGTAGCGGGCTGTGTTTGACCAGTAAGATTCTGATCGAACCAGTCTTCGACCTCTGCGTCTGATACCACCACTGGAGGCAGATTTGTCCGGCTTTGTTGAACGAATTGTTCGATCAGCATCTGGGCCTGGACCTGTGAACGCAGGAATTGCCGGTATTGAACGAGATTCCGTCCGGATTCAGTGATCGCAGTCTCGAATTCAGTAGCAGTCGGGAACGCGTTGCGAACCTCGCGAAACCGGCGATCGGTTTCCGCAACGAGCACGTCATCGGGAATTTCGAATTCTTCGGACTCGGCTTGCTGAAGGAGCACAAGCTGGTTGATCAAATCACCCAGGGTCTCGTTTACAAGAGACTCGAACGCGGGTGTTCCCTCGGCAGGAAGATCGGTTCCCTGCGACTGAATCTGGAGGAGGGCCTCGAGGACTTCTGTGTACAGGACGATCGTATCGCCAACCACAGCAACAATTCGGTCAACCAGCTCCGCTGACGGATCGATCACCGCTTCCGGCTCAGGAGTTTCCTGAGGCTCCTGAGTCTCCTGGGCGGTCACCTGGCCAGGGGCCACGGCGACAAACAGGGCCAGCAGGGCCGCGAAATGTGTTGGTCTCATGAGCGTCCGGTCTCTCACTCCTCTGCCTCGCTGACTGTCGCTTCCGCTTCGGATGACATGGATGCCCGGTGCTCGCGAGCGATCCGGGCGGCGTCCTCTGCACTCCGTTCATTTACACGGCTTGGATACAGCGGATCCAACACGATGCGGAATTCGGTCAACCACGGAACGGGCTGAGCCAAAGTAAGCACGGAAGTCAGGAATCGATGGCTTTCGGCGCGAAGGTCGAACAATGGGCTCGCTGCCGATGCGTGATTGACTTTCAACCGCTTTGCGATTGAGGCCAATTGGCGGCCGATACCCAGACGAAGCTCATCAAGGGCTTCCTCGGGAATCTCGATGCCGGAGTCTACTGCAGCGTTGATCATTACTTCGTCGCCGGCAAGCTGGTACAAGAAGAGAGCGATCGTCTCGTCGTCCTCTGCCTGCACGAAGCGGCGCTGAATATCAGGGCGGGCCTGCAAGAGCAGACGCAATTCGGAAACCGTGAAATCGCCTCCTTCCCAACGTACCAGACGGACAGACCCACGGATTCGTCCGGCAGCCATTCCGGCAGTGGAGGCGACGGTTCGAGCGATTTGCTCCGCCCCTTCGGCCACGGATCGCCGTGCGCCGTCGAGCAAAGAGTCGCTCGCAGCGGACAGTTTCTCAAACCGTCGCCTGTCGGTCATCCCTTCCTTTACCATTCCCATAACGCTGGAAAATTCCGGGGACCGACGGCGCTCGACGAGGTAGAATACCATCTCGGTTCCGGTCGCGAATACCTGGCTGATTTCTCCGGGGCGAAGCGCGAACACAGCGCTGTCAGCAACTGAAGCGAACTCGCCATGTCCCTGGTAAGCGATCGTCTGGCCGCGAGCCGAAGCAGGTTCGTCGCTGAACTGGCGCGCCAGTTCGATGAAATCGGCTCCGCCGGCGACTCTCTCCCGAACCTCGGTCATCAAGACAAATAGACTGTCCCGAACCTCCTCTGAAGCATCGAGTGGCACACTGACGGTGATCCGCCGAACATCGAGGCGGGTGAGAGGTTCGACTCGGTCGAAGTATTCTCTTACCTCTTCATCGGTCGGTTCGATGCCGGCGAGGACAACGCTATCTCTGTACCGGGCCACCTCTACAACCGCGAAAAACCGACCCTCCTTGAGCAGTTGGTCATAATTCAGGCTCTCGGTAGTGTCGGGTTCCTGATACAGACGGACGAGTACCGTATAGTCTGCCCAGAGGCGGGCAACGCGAGTGGCCCAGTAACCGGTGAGGGCCGAGTCGGGCATCGGTGACTGAGCCAGCATGAGTCCGAGATCCTGAGCGTCAAGAGATTCGCCCGCAACCTCCGCGACCGGACGGGAGTGAGATACCAGTGCGTCGATCGTGTCCCCGCAACCGGAACTTGTAGCGATGATGAGTGCAACGACTGCCAAACGGCGCAGTATTGAGAATTGAGTCATGTTATCCGATCAAACCCAGTGTTTAGTCATGGTTTATTCATGCGGCCGGCACGGCCGATAGTCGTTCCAAGGCCTCGACCAGGGTCGGGAGCAATGGCTCCACCCCAGCTTGAGAAAGCGCCAACGATAACGGTTGTGTGCGTCTTACATCAACTGTGATCTGTCTGTCGGCGAACGCATCGGACAACCTGCGCAAGCGAGGAGTGGCATGAGGGGCGAAATTCAGTCGAGCCGAACTGTCGGTGACCCGCATCCATTCGACCTGAATCTCTGCACCAAGAATCTTCAGTCTGGCTGCAACCAGCAAACGCTTTACAGAATCGGGAAGGGGACCGAACCGATCGCGTAGCTCCTCCCCCAGATCGTTGAGTTTGTCATCCGTGTCGATCTTCGACAGCCGTCGATACAGATTCATTTTCTGCTGTTCGCCTGCAACATAGTCATCCGGCAGATAAGCGTCTCCGTCAATCGACACCTGGACGTCGACCGGTACCTCCTTCTCGGGGGCGCCCCTCAAGCGGTCGACCACCTCTGACAACAACCGCTGATAGGTGTCAAAGCCGACCGCCTGCGCAAATCCGGTCTGATTAGCGCCAAGAAGGTTTCCGGCCCCACGCATCTGCAGATCCTTGAGTGCCACACGATAACCGGAACCCAGCTCAGTATGATGCTCGAGGATCCGCAGGCGTTGGGCGCCATCTGGAGTGGGATTCTCGGGCAATAGCAGGTAGCAGTATGCGCGGTGATGAGACCGCCCCACGCGGCCCCGGAGTTGATACAACTGAGCG
>JBDHMQ010000079.1:0-7232 GCA_039656095.1 Gemmatimonadota bacterium
TGGGCATCATGAGGGGCGATTCGGCGACAGCCACCCGGAGACCCTCGGCACAACCCTGAGCAGCTGCTGCGCCAGTCTCGGGGAACGCGACGACGAATTCCTCGCCCCCCATCCGACCAATGAAATCACTGTCTCGAATTCGGCCACGAAGGGCTAACGCAACCGCCACCAACGCGGCATCACCGCCTGAGTGGCCATACTGATCGTTGAATTGCTTGAAGTAGTCAATGTCGATCAAGGCGATCGAGATCGGACGACCGTATCGGCGGGCACGGGCAAGTTCACTATCCCATCGATCCATGAAGGCGCGCCGATTCAGCAAGCCAGTCAGCGAATCATTGGCCGACAGGATATGGGGGCGTTGCATGCGGAAGTTCACAACCACTCCGAGCATCGCCATTCCCATGAGCAACGCAACACGAACTCCCTGCACCTCGATATTCAACAGTTCTGCGCTGAGTCCATACCGGACAGCGGCGAAACCCACGATTGCAAGGTATTGGGTCGACGCGGCGACTCCGGCGATGAGACACGCACGATGGTCAAGCCGGACAGTCGTGACCGAGAGTGCATAGAAGTAAGCGGGGAACAAAATTGTGCTGTTCAAAGCCAGGTCCGGTGAACCAGCGATCAGGAATACCGCCAGGCCCACACTCACCAGCGTAACGTCCGTGCTGCTTGCCACGAACCCCACCCACCAGTCATACACCACGCGGCGGACCAGCAAATGAAGAGCAAGGCTCAATGCGGTTGCCAGGGTCAACACCGCCTGGTAGATCCGCAGATCGACCGACAGGGGATTACGGAACGCTGCCACCATTGCGACAGAGAATCCGGCTATGGCGATGATCGAGCGAACTCGAGATATGATGAGCTCGCCCTCTCCTGCTGGCGCAAGTAAGGTGGCGTCCGGTGACTGCCAGAATTTCGACTTCTTGATTGTCTCGGTTGTCATGCTAGCGGGAAGGAGCAAGGTGCGTGCCCCGCTAACGATGGAGACTTATGGGCCGTTTGCCGAAACGGGCCGCCGCGAGACGCCACGCGGTGCGGCATCCCGCCAGACCGCGTAGAATCGTCAAAACACAGGAGAGCGGCATGAGTGCGACAATTCGCCAGGCTGAGGAGAAGGACCGGGACCGGATCGTGTTGTTCAACCAGGCCCTGGCCCGAGAGACAGAGGGACGCGTGCTCGATCGCGCCACGCTCAAGGCGGGGGTAGAGCGGATGCTGTCTGATCCAGCGCGTGGCCGATATTTCGTCGCCGAGGACGGGGGTCAGATCGTTGGCCAGCTTGCGGTGACCGTTGAATGGAGTGACTGGCGGAACGCTGAGATCTGGCGGATACAGAGCGTCTATATCGCCAGGAGCCACCGTCGAACCGGCACCTATCGACTGCTGCACCAGACCGTTAGGGATATGGCGCGGGCGGCCCGTGTTGCTGGCCTTCGCCTGTATGTCGAGCAAGACAACGACGGAGCCCGCACGACGTACGAATCCCTCGACATGCAGCCGTCCTCTTACGTGTTGTACGAGGAATACTGGCCCCGTAGCTGAAGCCGCGGCCCCGATACCCCTGTGGCGGGCTCGCCCCCTCCCCTAAGAAACCGTTGGACACGCGCTACAACTCGGCAGTTTTTCGCGTCTTGGCGGCGCCCTCAAGCCCATCGACGTCGTCCCCGAACAGCCACGAATCGAGACCGCGCTCATGTGGATTTCGAGCCACGCGAGCATCGTACAATCGACTGTTATTTCAACACTTAACCAACATTCATTCGACTGCCGTTCTGGCGCACCCATGTCCCCATCCCCACCACTCCCCTCCGTTATCCGCTCAACGGATCAAGGCCTTAACGCCTTCGGGCCCCGGATCTTGCACCCATCAGGATGCTGGATAGCGGAATTCTCGAAACTGATCTGGAGGAGTCTGGACGTGTGGACAGCCGTTCTCGTGTTGATGCTCGTCGCAAATCTACTGATTTTCGTTCACGAACTCGGCCACCTGCTGGCCGCGAAGTGGGCGGGAATGCCAGTGACAAGCTTCTCCATAGGGTTCGGGCCCAGTCTGCTGTCCAGGCAGGTAGGGCGCACTCGCTATCGACTCGCCCTGATTCCGCTGGGCGGCTACGTCCGCATCGAGGGAATGATGGGCACGGAAGAGGAACGGCGCGCCTGGCCAACGGGCTTCGCATTCCAGCCACTCTATGCCCGGATGATAGTCATCGCCGCAGGAGTTACCGCCAACGTGATCCTGGCAGGTCTGATTTACGCGGTGCTTGCTCTGGATGGTGGAATCGGTCCCCTTGAGCCAAGACTGCTGGCAATCGACGCATTCGCGGTCCAGGACGCAGCAGGTTGGGAAGCCGTTCCGCTTGATAAACGAATCGTCTCGATGGGTGATCATGAGATTACCGATTGGGCAGACTTCGGCCTTGCAATCCTGTCGGAGGAAGAGGGCTTCCACGTACTCGCGTTCGAGGACGGGAGTACGCACCGGGTCTGGCTGCCCGATGCAGAAAGTGCTCGGGCAACACTTCTCCTGGCATTGATACCGGCGTTACCGGAGGCCGTGGAGACCGACCTGCGAGGCGCCATTCAGATGGGCGCCCAGGAAGTCGATCGCAATACTCGCCTGATTGCGGAAAGCGGCAAGTTGTTGCTCTCGGGCGCAATCGGCCTGCGCCAGCTCAGCGGCCCTGTCGAGATCGCTCGGATCGGATCTGAGACGTTGCGGATGGACTTGCGGCCCTTCCTCGCATTCATCGCATTCCTGTCGCTCAACCTGGCGATCGTCAACTTCCTGCCGATTCCCGTGTTGGACGGCGGCCACTTTTTCCTGCTCGTGCTGGAAGGTGTTACCCGCAAGCCACTTCCAAAGGCCGTATACAGGTACAGCACTGTAGCGGGCGCTACCGTTGTGGGATTCTTCATGATCTTCGCGATACTGAACGACATCCTGCGAATGTTCGGCATATAGAAGGCTGCTGAAGAAGTGGGGTGGCCGCGCGAGCAATGCATGCGCGTGTTCAGGGAAGGAACGACGACGAGCCATAGCAGCGCTACGGCGAGGAGAAGAGACGAACAATCAACCGCGCAATCATCACTCGCCCGAAGGGTTACGGCGGCACAGGGCCATCTCCTTCGTTGGCGCTCCTGTACGTAGCTTTGGCTATGCCTGCGTCGCGCCGCCTCGGATGAAGTCCTGTGGCGCTCGTAACGCGGCTCACCCCACTTCTTCAGCAGCCTTCTAAGGCGCAAGAACCCTCATCACACGTTAGATTTATCGCTGACTCAGGACTGGCCGGAGACCGCGAGCGAATGCTCACTTTCGGCCACAATAGAACCCATTGTCTGCGGAAGGTCTGAACATGAATCCCGTGCGATTCCAGCGCGTGTGGCGCGCGCTTTCCATACTCCTGCTCGTATCATTCCCGCTCACCGCACAAGAGGCCGTCCAGGAGTCTGCCGTCGAGGCCCAGACGCTCATGGCAGACGTCACACTCGACCGGCTGTTTGGTGGTGACTTTAGAGGCGACTTCCTCGGTACGACACGCTGGCTGAACGGCGGCAGCGGTTATACGACGCTTGAGGGCGCCGAAGATGGCGGCAGTGACATCGTCCAATACGGAACAGATTCGGGCGTTCGGATGGTCCTGGTCTCTGCGTCGACCCTGACCCCGGCTGGCGCTGAAGAGCCGCTATCCGTCCAGAGCTATGAGTGGTCCAGCGACGGCAGCAGGCTGCTCATCTTTGCGAATACGAGGCGGGTGTGGCGTAACAACACTCGAGGTGACTACTGGGTGCTGGACCGAAGCACGGGTGCCTTGAAGAAGCTCGGTGACGATGCGCCGGAAGCCAGCCTGATGTTCGCGAAATTCGATCCTGCAGGGAACCGCGTCGCCTACCGGCAGGAATTCGACCTGTACGTGGAGGACCTGCGCAGCGGAGACATCGTTCGCCTTACGGAGGACGGTTCGCGAACGATCATCAACGGGACGACCGACTGGGTCTACGAGGAAGAGTTCTCTCTCAGGGACGCCTTCCTCTGGAGCCCGGATGGCCGGACAATCGCCTTCTGGCAACTCGATGCTGAAGGCGTGCGCGAATTCCTGATGATCAACGACACCGACTCTCTGTACTCAACCACGATCCCCGTCCAGTACCCGAAAGCCGGAGGTACGAATTCCGCAGCGCGGGTCGGCCTCGTACCGGCAGCCGGCGGTGAGATCACCTGGATTGAGTTTCCGGGAGACGCTCGTCAGCACTACATCCCGAGGATGGCATGGGCCGGCAATTCGGATGCGGTCATCATTCAGCGGATGAATCGACTTCAGAATCAGAACCAGGTCGTTCTGGCCGACGCCACGACAGGCGCACTCACCTCTCTGTTCACGGAGCGGGACGCCGCCTGGCTCGATGTCGTGGATGACTGGAAGTGGTTGGACGACGGAAAGCGCTTTCTGTGGGTCAGCGAGCGAGACGGTTGGCGGCATGTGTATTCGGTCCCCCGCGATGGCTCTACATCAACGGCCGTGACGTTCGGTAACTACGACATGATCCGTGTCGAACTCATCGACGAACGAGGCGGCTGGCTCTACTTCATGGCATCGCCTGACAACGCGACACAGATCTACCTGTATCGAACGCGTCTGGACGGTCGCAGCCCGGCGGAGCGCATCACTCCTGCCGGTCAGCCGGGATCACACAACTACAACATGTCACCCAACGGTCGGTGGGCACTGCACAGCTGGTCACGATTCGGTGTGCCTCCGACCACGGAGTTGATCCGCGTGCGTGGCCATCAGCCGGTCCGCACGATGGTCCACAACACGACGCTAAAGGAAACCATCGCGGCTCTCGACCGGGGTGAGTCGGAGTTCTTCACGGTGAATGTGGACGGCGTCGAGATGGACGGTTGGATGATGCGTCCGCCGAACTTCGAGGATGGCCGACGCTATCCCATGCTCGTATACGGCTATACGGCTCCGGCCGGGCAGACGGCACGGGACGCGTGGGGTGGATTCAACTATCTCTGGCACCTGATGCTGACGCAGCAGGGTTACATCGTCGCCACGATCGACAACCGAGGCACGCCGGCGCCGAAGGGCCGGGAGTTCCGCAAAGTGATCTACCGTCAGAACGGCCAGATCGCCTCGGCGGACCAGGCCGGCGCGGTCCGTCAGCTGCTTGCGGAGCGTTCCTACATCGACCCATCACGCATCGGAGCATGGGGTTGGAGTGGTGGTGGCACGTATACGCTGAATGCACTGTTCCGGTACCCGGATCTGTACAGCACCGGGATCGCGGTTGCGCCCCTGACGCATGAGAAGTTCTACGACACGATTTATCAGGAACGCTACATGGGCCTTCCGGCCGACAACGCCGAAGGCTATGAGCAGAGCGCCGCCCTGACATTCGCGCATCAGCTGGAGGGCAAGCTGCTTGTCGTGCACGGATCAGGGGATGACAACGTTCACTACCAGAACACGGAAGCGCTCGTTAACGAATTGGTGAAGAACAACAAGCAGTTCGACTTGATGGTCTACCCCAACCGCTCACATGGCATCTTTGAAGGACAGGGGACGCGGCGGCACCTGTACGAATTGCTCACGAGCTACCTGAACGAGCATCTCGCACCAGGGCCCCAGAGGCCGCCAGTAACTGACTGAGGGGGTGTTCAGCCCGAGACGTAACTCTCGAGCTGGCTGATAAGGAATCGTTGATCGTCGATGATTCCTTTGACGAGGTCGCCGATCGAGACGACGCCGACCAGGTCATCGCCGTTCATGACGGGCAAGTGGCGAATCCGCTTGTCCGTCATCAGGGCAAGACATTCTTCGAGGGTCAAATCGGGGCGGGCACACACGACTCGCGAAGTCATGATCTCGCTAACTGCTGTGTTCCGGGATGCTTTCCCGGCCAGTATGATCTTTCGGGCGTAGTCACGCTCCGAGAAAATGCCGACGACATTTCCGTCTTTCATCACGATCAGGGCTCCGACATCACGTTCCGACATTTCCCCGAGAGCATCGAACACGCTCGTGTCCGGTCCAACGGAGAAGATCTGATCCCCTTTGGCCTGCAGTACCCGTGATACCGTCTTCATCGCATGCCTCCTACCGCCATTTCATCCATTCGAACACAGTCCGGCAAGGACGACAATAATACTGGCTGACGGATAATGCCGAACCAAACGCAGAAAACTGCTCGGTATCGGATCCTCCACAGAACGGACATTCCACTGCAGTTGGCATGGCCTCGCTGGAAAGAGGCCTGGCAAGATCGCAGGAAGATTCCTGGGTCGGTGAATCGTCGTCGGGCGCCATCAGTCCATCAACATCGCGCGATTCTTGTCACCGCGGACCCTCCCGAGCGTGTCCGAATCAGGCCCACCATCTCCACAGCGGCGGCGGCCATCGTTCCAATCATCCCAGTCCAGTGCTTGGGCTCGCTCAGAAGCGGAAACTCCGGCTGCCTCCAGCATTGGTCCAACCCGCTCGATCCACCGAGCACGTAATGTGTCAGGGTCACCATCCACTATGCCCCCGGCAGCCAGTTGAGCGCCGATTTCCCCACCTGCCCCTCCGAACCAGCACAGACACCCGTCCAGGGCCGCCGTGAAGGCCTCAGCAAGCGCCTGGCGACCGCTATCCGAACTGACGAAGCGGGCCGTCCAGCCACGAGCGTGGTCGAAATGAAAACGCTCTTCGTCGAGAAGCTTGCGGACCTTGTAATGGAGCGGCGAGAACCGACTCTCCGCCAGCGCCTCACACTGGACGGTGAGCGCAGTATCGAGCAACGCGTTCAGCGCCAACATCGTCGGCCAATCATCCGGTGGCATGTCGAGGAGCTCTGAGTTCAGGTACTCGCTCGATTCTCTCTCGTGCTCCAGGGCGCCCGGCTCATATCCGAAGTCCTTCAGCATCGCATACAGAATCCGACTATGACCCCATTCGTCCTGGGCCATGGCGGAACATGCAATGCCGGCTTCGAGCGTCGGCGCCCCCAGAATCCACTCGGAATAGCGCATCCCGAGCAATCGCTTGTTGTCAGCCAGCGACAGGAGGAGCTTGCCGAGTGGCTCATGGAGCGTCTCGGGCACCTCCGCCGCCGATTTCCAGGCCTCTGGCCGTCCGGCGGTCATGAGACCACCTCAGGTGACAGCGTGAACGGTACCTCGTCGCGATTGACCCCGTGAAACGAGTCGCGTTCGGCTACGATCATCTCGAACCATT
>JBDHMQ010000080.1:0-9536 GCA_039656095.1 Gemmatimonadota bacterium
CTTGACTGAATGAATCGTATTGTCGTTACCGGCGCCGCCGGTCAGATCGGTACTGAGATGGTTGCGGCCCTGCGAGAGCGGTACGGGCAGCAAAGCGTCCTGGCTACGGACATCAGGATCCCGGACAACGCGGCTGCTGACGGGCCATTTGCTCTGGCCGACGTCACGATTGGCGATTCCCTCGATGCGGCTGTTGCCCGGCATCGGGCGGATACGATCTTCCATCTTGCCGCGATACTGTCGGCGGTTGGAGAGCAGCGACCGCAAAAAACCTATGAAGTGAACATTGGCGGTCTGGTTAACGTGCTGGAGGTGGCTCGAGCGCGTGAGTGTGCCGTGTTTACTCCAAGTTCAATCGCTGCGTTCGGTCCTGGCACCCCGGCCGACCCGAGTCCCCAGGACACGATTCAGCGGCCCAACACGATGTATGGAGTGACCAAGGTCGCTGGCGAACTGCTCTGCGGTTACTACAACCATCGGTTTGGCGTCGATACGCGAGGCGTACGATATCCTGGCATCGTCTCATGGCGGACGCAGCCTGGTGGAGGGACGACGGACTATGCCGTTGATATCTACTTCGAGGCAGTGCGGACAGGGCGTTACGAGTGTTTCGTGTCTGCGGACACGCAGTTGGACATGATGTATATGCCGGATGCGATCCGGGCGGCAATCGAGCTGATGGAAGCTGACCCTGCTCGGCTCCTGCACCGAAACGCATTCAACGTTACAGCGATGCAGGTGACGCCAGCGTCGCTTGCAGAGGCGATCCGGGTTCATCTGCCAGGGTTTGAGCTCAGCTGTGCCGTGGACCCCGTCCGTCAGGCGATTGCTGATTCGTGGCCACGGCGGATAGACGATTCAGTGGCCCGGGCCGAATGGGATTGGAAGCCCGAATTTGACCTCGCTGCCATGACCTCCGACATGCTTGCCAACCTCCGGACAGGCTGACCGATGAACGACACGCGTACTCCCCGCCGGTTTCACGTGCCCCACACCCTGGTGCTGCTGTTTGGAATGATCGTGCTGGCCTACGGAATGACGCTCGTACTGACGCCAGGAAGCTACCAGCGATTCACTAACGACGCGGGTCGAGAGCAGGTAGTCGCGGGCAGCTACGAGACGCTGGCGGACGTCGAGCGATTGCCGCCGACCGAGATCTTCACGGCAATTCCGCACGGATTCGAGGCTGCGGGCGAAATCATCTTCTTCATCCTGATCATCGGCGGCATGTTCGGAGTGTTCCGGGCTACCGGGGCGGCAGACGCGGCGATCGGTTCGATGCTGCGAAGATTCGGAAGCCGACCGGCACTTCTGCTCGGCGGTACGATGGCGATATTTGCTCTCGGTTCGGCAACGATCGGTATGGCGGAAGAGTATATCCCGTTCATCCCTTTGCTCGTGGCTCTTACGGCTGCCCTTGGCATGGATGCGATAGTGGCCGTGGGCGTAGTGTGCGTCGGCTACGGTGTGGGATATGGCGCGGCGCTGATCAACCCGTTCACCGTGTTCATTGCCCAGGATATTGCCGGTATTCCCAAGGGTTCAGGCCTCATGTTCCGGGCGATTCTCCTGGTCCTGTTCTTCATCGTCGGATTTCACCACGTGTGGCGGTACGCAAAGAAAGTGCAGGCGAACCCCGACGAAAGCCTGGTGGCGGATATCGAATCCGATGTGCACATCAAGCCGCGTGATGACCTGCCACTCACGGGACGCCGTCTCGGGGTACTGATAGCGCTGTTGCTTGCACTGGTCGCGCTGATCGTCGGCCTGAAATTCTGGGACTGGTACCTGGTCGAGATGGGAGCACTGTTCCTCAATGCTCGTAGGTTTTGCTCGATCGATCCAGGTCGTTCTCGAGCACGGCAATGTGGTCGATACGATCATTGCTGGGTTGGCGAGCCCACTTCAACGGCTCGGGCCGGAACTCGCGGCAGCCGGTATGTTCATGGTCCAGAGCGTACTCAATTTCTTTATTCCATCGGGCAGCGGGCAGGCGTATGTCACGATGCCATTGATGGCGCCTCTGGCCGACCTGGTAGGGGTCAGTCGACAGGTCGCCGTGCTCGCTTTTCAGTTCGGCGATGGATTCACAAATATCCTCATCCCGACGAATGCGGTGTTGATCGGCATCCTGTCAATCGCTGCCGTTCCCTATGATCGCTGGGTCCGATTCCTGATGCCGTTCATGCTGAAAATATGGCTCCTGGGCTCGATTGCACTCGTCATCGCAGTGATGATCGGCTTCAGCTGACGAGGGTCGCGCGCAGGTCGGAAGTCCGCAAAAAATGTATCCAGTGTCGGTAACTGGTAGCGTACGATTGGAGGTGTGCGCTGCCAACCTTTTGCAATCGCCACACTTAACTCATTAGACCTATCTGGTATGAGGGTTGCACTGAATGCCGCTCTAGTACTCGCCGTAGTGTACCCGACAACCGTTTCCGCACAGGAGGGTGGACCGCTCCTGAAGAGCGATCTCGTGCGCATGATGACGGCCTCCAATATTACGGGCACCGAAGTGGCAGCGATCGTACGGTTGAATTGTGTCGGGTTCGAACCGACGGAGAGAGACCGCAACCAGCTTTCCAGTCTGCGGGGTTCCGACTTGGTTATGGTCGAGATCGACCGCTGCGTTTCAAAGCCGGGGAGGGAAGCACAGACCACGCGTGTGGCTGGGTCGCCTACTCCCGTCGAGAACAGGACCGTCCGGACACCACCGAGGCCTGACAACGAGATCACGTTCGCCGATCTGGAAGTTGGGCCCGCCGGATCCACTGTACCGATGTTACTGCCTCCACGGTCTACGAGTGCTTCTCAGGTCAAGGCACTGCCGTCGATAGCCCGCCGCACAGTTAAGCCAAGGCTGACAAACTGGGACGAGGTCACGAAAGCGTTCATGGTCGAGTATCGGCCGGCTATTCGCACTCCCGGCTCCGTCGTCCTGTCGCTTACCCTCGGACCCGACGGCAACGTGCTCGACACGGTAGTCAAGCAGTCGACCGGAGATCAGGCCATGGCCGAGGCGGCGCTACGCGTCGTCAAAGTGATGAAATTCGAACCGGCGATGATTGGCGACCAGGCAATAAAGAGCGTCACGGACCTGCCGTTTAACTTCGCCACCAACTAGCAACTAACGCCACTCCGGCTTACGATTCCTGCGCGATCCATCCTCTGTTCAACAGCGGGCAGTGGATTTCCGCACACCAGGTAGCCCCCCGGAGGTGTCGCGTGGAGTGGCGTGTTTACAGCCGAACCGGCCGCGTATTCGGAGCCGAACTCAAGGATCCTACCGTAATACAGACCAACCACGGTCTGATCCAGGCCGAATCCGGCGATTTCGTGATTGTTGATGAGGAATTTACCCAGGTTCGCCATGTCCCCGCTGAATATTTTCAACACATTTTCAGCCATGTCGAGCGGGCAATTCCCCTCAAGGCACTTGCTGAGTTGTCAGAGATCGCCGTTTCGCGTGTGGCACCTCAGTCTTCCGACAGGCTCGGACAGGATTGCAAGCGGTGCGGCCGGCAACGGACCGATCGAAAATTCGAAGGCGTGCTAACCTGCTCGGCTTGCGAGTTGGCGATCCGAGCCGATCGCGAGGAACGTGTTGAGTGTCGCCATGACGGCGTCTTGATGGAAAAAGAAGTGCTGGAAGAAATTATCGTTGACAGGTGCCCCGAGTGCGGTGGCGTCTGGTTCGATGGAGGAGAACTGGAGATGCTGAGTGCGGCCATACATCGGGCTGCAGAGCCTGGCGTACCAACCGAAATGGTCTCCCGCCTGCTCGACAGTCTGCTGCGGGCCCGTCCCGAGTAACAAGGAGGAGATTTATGGCGAGCAATACGTTTGTCGAACGAATGATCGGTGCCGCGATGCTGGATGTGCCCACGTACGAGGCGGTCGAGCACGACACCACGCTGACCGGCCAGGCGGCCGCGGTCGTCGTGCTGGGGGCTATAGCCACCGGTCTTGGAACAAGCGACACAGTAATCGGGGGCACGATCGGATCGTTGGTCGGCTGGTTCTTCATGGCGGGCACGATCTACGTCATAGGTACACAGTTATTCGGTGCGACGGCGACCTGGGGAGAGGTGCTCCGTACGATGGGCTTCGCATCTAGTCCCAGTATCCTGATGATCCTGGCCGTCCTCCCGTTCTTCGGGTGGATTATCCAGGCTGTTGTCGGATTGTGGGCACTTGCTGCCGCTGTCATTGCGATTCGTCAGGCGCTCGATGTGTCAACCTTCAAGGCCATCCTGACAGGAATACTCGGTGTGTTTTCCTGGGGTTTGATCGGAGCTTTGTTGGCAGGGGTGTTGGGGGCCTATTAGATCGGCCAGTCTTCCACTACTTGGAAGTCCACATCGCTGACTCGGGCCTGAATGCGGTCCACGCGAACCAGAAGGGATTGCCGTGCGGCACGGGCTCAAGGCGTGTGCCGCGCAGCGGTCCTCCGGTAGCTCGACCGCCCAGATCCCATGTTGTGCCGGTCTCCCGATCGGCGTAGAGGCCATTTCCCGTTCTTTCGAACGTAAGCGTTTTGCCATCTGCAAACCGCGAAAAAACTGCTGTCTGGCCGATGTCGCGTCCGGAAGCAATCCGGGACTTGTCGAGAGCGCTGGCCGCACCGGGCGCCCAGAAGACGACAAACTCCGAGTCACCTAAGATGCCATGGGCTGTCCCGGTCTCCCTGAGGTCTGAGAATGAAGCCGCCCACCCTTTTCCCTTATCGATGGCCACGACGCGCTCCATCGCTGGAAGATCATTGGAGAAACTTCCCTGGAAAAAGCGCTGATAGGGTCCGCGCCCGGAGTCGTAGTTCCGATACGGGTTCTGCCCGTAACGACCGGAAGCCATGTATGCCGGAAATCCGGTGTCGCGGGACAGAACCCGCATATCGGGATATAGATGTCGAGCTCGTTTCCAGCCAAAGGTGTTGGCCGGAACTATCGTGAGTCGCTCGCCAGTTAATGATCCGACAATCGCTTCGCCCACCGCTTGCTGCCACCACGACTCGGTCTGCCTGTCGTACATCACCATGTCCGATTGCCGTAAGCGACCTGTTGTACCGAAATCCAGCACTTGTTCACCGAGCCGTCCATCGAATACAAGGGCCGTGTTGCACAACGGACAGAATGTTACGACCAGCGGGACGCCTGCCAATTCATCGTTTACGATTTCATGCCAGATGAGGATGCCGAGTGGGTAGCCCTTCACAACACCGTCGATTTCGACGATGAGAATCGGATCCCGGTCGCCGAGCCAGCTTGCGGCAGCGTCAACGCTCTCGAATCGGGGCCGTTCGATGGCGGGAATGCCGTCCTTCGGCGGTCCGCCCGACACGATTTCAGACAGACGGACGGATGCGACGGAAAAATCAGTCTCCCAGCGGTCGGAACCACGCAGACGCGCTTCGTCACGGGACTGAGCCCACGCGGGCTGCACGGCGATCAGCGAAATTAGAACCAGAAGTCCGACTCGAACTTTCACGTTTGCCACCACTCCACATTAGAAGACTCTGCGACGCCCTCGATCAACCTCCGTGCTGCCGTCGATGTTCCTGAGCAGGCATCGCCGCACCTCTTCAAATTGATTTGAAGAGGCGAAACCACCCATGCCCTTGCGACGGATGAGTCCTGCGGGCAAACTGCCGCCAACTATCAGGAGGAAAATCTCATGCCGGCGGACCATACGGACGGACCCTGGATCGATACGGTAGAGACAGAGGGAGAGGACAAGCTGGCCCACATCCTCGCCGTTCAATCTCTGCATCCCGAGGGGCTTGCTGCGCACCGGGCACACTACCGCGCGATCATGTTCGGAAAATCACCGCTCAGTCGAGCGGAGCGTGAGGCGATAGCGGTGGTCGTATCTGCAGTCAACGATTGCTTTTACTGAGTGCAACATCACGGGGCGGCGCTCCGTAGACTGACGGATCACGAGATGGCTCTTTCAATGGCTGCCGATTGGCGGGCAGCGGACATACCTCGTCGCTTGAGGGCAATGCTCGAGTATGCCGAAAAACTCACTTTGTCGCCGGCAGAAATGTCTGCGGATGACCTGGAGCCAATGCGGGCGGCGGGACTTTCCGACGAGGCGATCCTGAACGCCTGCGAAGTGGTAAGTTATTTCAACTTCGTAAACCGGATGGCCGACGGGCTCGGTGTCACGCTTGAGCCAGATTGGAACGAACCAGTCTTTCCAATTGGTGGAGAACCTGAGGTTTAGCACTACTGCATGAGTGAATCAAATCAGGCGGACGGCTACAATGCCGGATACGCCGAGCAGCTGGTCGAGCGCGACCTCCGCGATCGCGGGATGGTTCCGCCATCCCTGGCCGACCTTGTAGCAAACGGGTCCTCGGTGGCCCTGCCCGCTGACTCAGCCGTCAGCGCGAGCCCGGGTACAGATCCGGAGACGCTCGCACACCTGCTACGGTCAGCTGCTGCCGCTGGAGCCCTGGCCGAGGATTACCGCACACACGGCCACCTTCTCGTTCCCGTGGATCCGCTGGGCTCTGAGCCTCCCGGCCATCCCGCTGTGCAGCTCGCCTTTCACGGCGTAACCGAAGATGATCTGGCCGATGTCCCAGCTGCGGCGATCGGTCTTGATCGCCTTGGTGAAACGGCGTTGGACGTAGTCCGCTCTCTTCACCGCATCTACTGCGAGCGGATCGGTTACGAACTCGATCACATGGACGACGTTGCCCAGTGGAACTGGCTGGTTGAGTACATCGAAGAAGAGCGGCACCTGGATCCTCTGCCGGTCGATGCTCAACTGCGCGTTCTGGAAGTTCTTACGGAGGTCGAAGGATTCGAGCGCTTCCTGCACCGGGCCTACCTCGGGCAGAAACGGTTCTCGATCGAGGGTCTCGATATGCTGATTCCGATGCTTGGATCAGCAGTTCGCCTCGCGGTGAAGGCCTCAACCAAGCGCGTATTCCTCGGAATGGCACATCGTGGCCGTCTCAGCGTCCTGGCCCGGCTGATCGGACGGCCGTATGAGGCCATCATGGCGGACTTCGAGGGTGATCACGGGCAGGGGATGCAAACGGAAGTCAGTGGAACGGGAGACGTGAAGTACCACCTGGGGGCCAGGGTGACCGTCACCACGTCGGCTGGTGAGGTCGAGGTGCAACTGGCTCCAAACCCCAGTCATCTGGAACATATCAATCCCGTAATCGAAGGCATGGCCAGGGCTGCGCGGGAGCAGCTTGTGCAGGCCAGAACCGAAGTCGCGAGCGGTGATCGGGCGACCTTCGACGAATTCCACGGGACGGACGTGTTGCCAATCCTTGTGCACGGTGACTCGGCGTTCATTGGCCAGGGAGTTGTAGCGGAAACGATGAACCTGTGCCGGCTTCCGGGCTACGAGACAGGCGGGACCCTGCACATCGTGGCGAACAACCAGCTCGGATTCACGACCAATCCAGAGGATTCACGATCTACCCGCTATGCCAGCGATCTCGCGCTCGCCTTCAGAATCCCGATCCTGCATGTAAATGCGGACGATCCTGAGGCCTGCCTGGCTGCAATCCGGCTCGGGATGGACTACCGCACGGAGTTCGGAGAGGACATCGTCATCGACCTCGTCGGCTACCGCCGGTACGGACACAATGAGGGTGACGAGCCAGCGTACACGCAGCCTCGAATGTACGAAAAAATCAAGCATCATCCGACCGTGCGGGATCAATGGGTCGACCGGCTGGTGGCCGCAGGTACGATCGGTCGCGAAGAGGCCGACGGTCTGGCCGAGCAGTTCGAGCAGCGAATGCAGGCCGCGCGGCAGACGGTGACCGAGAATCTCGGTACCGAAGCCGCTTCCGAGCCGGAGATTCCGACGGAGCTGGCCTACGCTGCCTGCCCGGCGGTCGGGACCGCTGTTCCCATCGAAGATTTGACGCGCTTGAACGATGCGATCCATTCATGGCCGGATGACTTCACGGTATTCCCGAAGCTGGCGCGGCAACTTGATCGGCGACATAAGCAGTTCGCCACACAAGTCGATTGGGGACACGCAGAAGCACTGGCTTTCGCCACGCTTCTCGCCGAGGGTGTTCCGATCCGGTTTACGGGCGAGGATACACAGCGAGGTACGTTTAGTCACCGCCATTCCGTTTTACACGAGGTGGACACGGGTAAGCGGTACACGCCCCTGTCGCACGTTTCGCCGGACCAGGGCTGGTTTCGCGTGTGGAACAGCCCGCTGTCCGAGGTGGCGGTGCTAGGATTCGAGTACGGCTACAGCGTGCTTGCCGAGGATGCGCTCGTCTTGTGGGAGGCACAGTTCGGCGATTTTGCCAATGTTTCTCAGGCGATCATCGACCAGTTCATTGTCTCCGGGCGGTCAAAATGGAGCCAGGAATCGCGGCTCGTGATGCTGTTGCCGCACGGATATGAAGGGCAGGGCCCTGAGCATTCAAGCGCCCGGCTCGAGCGGTTTCTGGATCTGGCCGCCGAAGACAACGTTCGCATCGCGAACTGCACGACACCCGCCCAGTATTTTCATCTGTTGCGGCTCCAGGCCCTGTGTTTCTCGCGCCGTCCGCTCATTGTGATGACGCCCAAGAGCCTGCTTCGGCATCCGGCGGCCCGCTCGACGGCTGATTCGCTGGCCACCGGGTCATTTCATTCGGTGTTGCCTGGAGCAAGAGATTGTAATCCGGCAGATATCACCAGACTCGTGCTGTGCTCGGGAAAAGTGTTCTACGATCTGACTGGTTCGGAGGGTTGGAACAGGGCCTCGTCCGTCGATGTTGCGAGGGTAGAGATGCTCTACCCGTTTCCCGAGGCGGAAATACGCGAGCTAATACGTGGATATCCGTACCTTCAGCAACTCGTATGGCTTCAGGAAGAGCCGGCGAATATGGGTGCCTGGCGTTACCTGCATGAGCAACTGCGTGCGATCGCCGGCAACAACCTGACACTCGGAGTCGTGGCTCGGCCCGAACGGGCCAGTCCCGCGCCGGGGACAGCGAGTATGTTTACCCGAGAGCAACAGGAGCTTTTGGATGCGGTGCTGAGTGGCTGAAATTCTCATGAATAGCCAATTTGTTCGGTTCGGGAACCTCAGACCGTCCAGACTCGTTGCCAGCAAAAGAGATTACGAGGCTAGATACGAGGCAAGGGAGCAGTTGAAGGTATGAACGTTGGTTGCGAACAGGCGCTGGAGAGGCTCTGGCCCTTAACCGAACCTGGCGAAATGGACTCGCCGGAACTGGAAGAGGCCCGGGAACACCTCCGCCAATGTAGTGCCTGCCAGGCCTACTTCCGTCGTGACGCCACACTCGGCAGACGGCTCAGAGATCTCAGGTCTTACGGGATGCAAGTCCTGCCTGAGGCGTGCCGTGCTGAGCTGCTGATGCAGATTTCAGGCGATGCCCAGATTTCTGATCCGGACATCGAGCCAATTGAATCGAAACAGCCTCGACGTGGGCGATCATGGCAGGAGTGGTTAGCCACTGCAGCCGCCATCACGTTGCTTGCTGGTGGCCTGGCTATCTCACACAGTATCGAGTCACCGCTGGCCGATGGAGCCTT
>JBDHMQ010000081.1:0-7361 GCA_039656095.1 Gemmatimonadota bacterium
GGCACGGGGGCCGACCGGACGGCGGTCAGCTCCAATACCGGCCGTCGCCGGAATTGACATCTCGATCGAGGCCGGCAGAACAACTGCGCTGGTAGGCGAGTCGGGCTGCGGCAAAAGTACGACGGGCAGGCTGTTGTTGGGGCTCGAGGCCCCAACGGGTGGACGGGTGGAGTATCGTGGTCAGGACCTGGCGAGCATGGATGCGAACGAGCTGAGGGCGTTCCGGCGACGAGCGCAGATCGTGTTTCAGGATCCGTTCGCATCGCTCAACCCCAGGATGACGGTGGGGGTGATGCTTCGCGAAGTGATGTCGGTGCACGGGATCGGATCGCCAGGGCAGAGGATGCGGTAGCTCGCATTGACGTTTTGTTAGGCAGGGTGGGGCTCCCCAAGGACGCCGCCGTTCACTATCCGCACGAATTCTCTGGCGGCCAGCGGCAACGAATCGGGATTGCCCGAGCCCTCGCAGTGGAACCGGAATTCATCGTGCTTGACGAACCAGTGTCTGCATTGGATGTCTCGGTACAAGCACAGGTTCTCAACCTGCTACGAGATTTACAAACAGACCTCGGACTCACCTACCTGTTCGTTTCCCACGATCTCAGCGTGGTCAAGAATCTGGCAGATCGGGTACTCGTCATGCGTGCCGGGGCCATCGTAGAACAGGGTCTGACGAGCGAGGTTTTGTCTACTCCGAAGCACGAATACACGACTGAACTACTAGCCGCGGTGCCCCAAATTCCTTGACATCAGGCGGACACCGAAAATAGCTTGCGGCCCCTTATGCATTCGCGGGTTGGGTTGGGCGAACATCTCGGTGGAGGTTGATCTTGGTTAGCACGTACGCGTCCGCACTACTTATCGTGCAGGAAACGCTAGGTTCCGGGACGGACATGTCCATAGCAGACATCTGGAATGGTGGTGGCTTTATGATGTGGCCGCTGGCTGCCTGCTTCGCCATTGGCATGCTCATCATTGGCTGGAAATTCGTCAGCCTTACTGGCAAAGCTGCTGCCAACCGCAAGCTGCTCAAAGAGGTCGATGGCTTGATCGCTCAACAGCGTCTCGACCAAGCGCTTGCTGAGTGTCAGGACTCGAGCGCTCCGGCCGGACAGATTCTTGCGGCTGGCCTGAAGCGATACAACGAGGGCGCAGCACGCGTCACGCAGGCGATCGAGAATGCCGGCGCGATTGAAGTTTCAAAGCTTGAGAGCGGATTGGTCTGGCTCGCTACGCTTTCCAACGTCGCACCGTTGCTCGGCTTTCTCGGCACAGTTGTCGGGATGATCCAGGCATTCCAGGCAATTGAGATCGCGGGTGAAGTCGAAGCGACACTGGTCGCCGGCGGGATCAAAGTTGCCCTTATCACGACGGCGTCCGGGCTGGCCATCGCGATTCCGATCAATATTGCGCATAACTATTTCGTTACCCGCGTCGATCGCATCGTGATCGACATGGAGGAAAGCGCTCAGAAGATGATCGACGCCGTCCATGCGATCGAACGCGGCGCCGCCTGAGGACATTTTGCACCGATAGTATCGCGCTCCCAGCGCGACCCGCATGATGGGGAAACGGAAGGCCCGGACACATGTTCGGGCCTTCCGTTTTGTGCTAACGGATAATTCTCGATAGGTTTAGCGGAAATTATTCTGTGCGCGCCGACCTGTCCGGGACAAAAACTTGGTATCGGACGGTTCGGACACCATCCGAAGCAGGAGGCTTCTCGATGAAGTTCGTGCGTCAGGGTCTCGCCGTCGTTCTGTTTCTCCTAGTTGCCACTTCTTCTGCCTTTGCCCAGCAAGGGACTATCTCCGGAACTGTCGCAGCAGCTGCCGATGGGGCAGGCCTTGCCGCCGTTCAAGTTCACGTGCTTCGGTCCGACGGCTCCGTGGTGGTCACCGCGTTAACAAGTGCTACTGGCGCCTATCAAATAGAGAATATCTCCCCCGGTACGTACTCAGTCAGCTTCCTGATCACCGGCTGGGAGCAGGTAACGGAAGTCGACGTCATCGTGACGGCAGGCGGTACGTCAAACGTCAGCGCTTCGATGCTCCAGCGAGCGTTTACGCTAAATCCGATCAGCGTCACGGCGAGCAAGAAAGTCGAAAAGATCGTCGATGCACCGGCCTCCGTGCAGGTCGTCACTCGAGAAGACATTGCAGAGCGTGCTGCGACTACGTTGGCGGACCACGTGAAGGAGAAAGCCGGCGTCGATGTAGCTACCACGGGTCTTCAATCGAATCATACGGTCGTCCGAGGTTTCAACAACATCTTCTCGGGATCTACGCTGAGCATGACGGACAACCGAATCGCCCGTGTCCCGTCGCTTCGCGTGAACCTCGCGCACATTCAGCCGACGACCAACCTGGATGTAGAACGGGTCGAAGTGGTATTGGGCCCGGGGTCCGCACTTTACGGACCTAACGCCGCGAATGGGGTCATCCACTACCTGACGCGTTCGCCGATTGATGCACCTGGAGCGACACTTTCGATCGCAGCTGGTCTACGGCAACAGGGATCCTTTTCTAAGACCGTGCAACTTCCGTTTGACCTGACGGGCGACGACGTCATCGACGGTAACGACGCGATTCCCGTGGCCCAGGAGAGTACGACCGAGGACGTGGTGCATGCTGAGGGACGATATGCCTACAGCGCGCCGAACGGACGGTTCGGCTTCAAGGTTTCGGGCCAGTATTTCTCAGGTAAGGACTACAATTTCTTTGACGACGAAGAAGTTGTGCAGCAGACCCTGGCGGGCGCCTGCGCCCTGTCAGGCTTCGACCTGACAAATTCGGCATGTTTGAATTTCTCGGGCGACCTTAATCTCGCCGATCCGGGTGCACTGGGAGATATCCAGACTCGCGTGGCCAACGTAGGTGGTGGACGAGACACTGACCTCGAGCGATATGCTTTCGACCTCCGGGCTGATTTCAGACCCTCCGAAGACCTCAACATCATTTTTAATGGCGGGCGTACAACCGCACTCAACAGTGTTGATCTGACAGGAATCGGTGGAGGTCAGGTTCAGAATTGGGACATGACTTATGGACAGGCGCGGGCGAGCTACAAGGGTTTGTTCGTACAGGGATTCTTCAACAAGAACAACAATGACGAAACATTCCTGTTGAGGTCCGGACGGCCGCTGTCGGACAAGTCGTCCCTGGTCGTTGGCCAAGTACAGTATGGAACCAACATTAACGAAAACAACAGCCTGGTCTTCGGCTTCGATTATCTGCATACGGTTCCCCAGTCAGAAGGAACCATCAACGGCAGGCACGAGGACGACGACACAATCGACGAGTTTGGAGGCTACGTGCAGTATGAGGGCGCCCTCAGCCCCATGTGGGACCTCGTGCTCGCAGCCCGTGCCGACAAGCACTCCCGACTAGACGACCCGGTGTTTTCTCCCCGGGCTGCAATTGTCTACAAGCCGAATAACGACAACAGTTTTCGGCTGACGTTCAATCGGGCATTCACGACGCCGACGACGTTAAATTTCTTCCTCGATCTGTCACAGGTGTCCCTGCCGATCACGGGTCCGTTCCGGTACGACATCCGCGTCCAGGGTACCTCCGAGGATGGCTTCTCGTTCAACCGCGAGGGCGGAGTTCCGATGCACATGTCGCCGTTCAACCCGCTACTCGGGGGTTCAACGCGTGAGTTTCTGCCCACGACAACGGCCCAGCTGTGGAGTGAGGCCGTGGCCGTCGTTTCTGCCGGAGACCCAGCGGCTGGCGGACTTCTCGCGGCGCTTGGGTCCGGGGCACCAGGCTTCGGAGCTACTGAACTTCCGACGGCTGCCAATCTTCCGGTCGTGGCTGCCCTGCTCGACCCCGGATCGGGAGGTTTCGTCGATCCGATCTTCGACCTGACTTCGATAGCCGACACGGACCCGCTTGTGGAAACGACCTGGCAGACGCTGGAAGCTGGCTACAAGGGTCTCGTGGGAGGTAACTGGCTGTTCGAGATCAACGGCTACTGGACGCATGTCAACGACTTCATTTCCGCCCTGCAGCCGGTCACCCGGAATGTATTCCTGCCTGAAGCAGCCACGCTGGCTTACCTGCAGACGGAATTCACGAAGCTCGTGGGCATCGCATTCGCCAGTCAAGCGGAAGCTGACGGTACGGCGGCTGCGCTCGCCAGCAGTATCGGCCAATTGCCGCTCGGTTCGATTGTCCCGTCCACAGCAGGTGGCCTCACTGACACACCGATCCTGTTTACCTACCGTAACCTTGGCGATTTCAACCTGTACGGGGCCGACATGGCGATCACGTACCTGATCAACAACCTGTGGGAGCTGAGCGGAACGGCCTCGTGGGTGAGTGATGAGACATTCGATTCAGGAACCGAAAACGTACCCCTAAACGCTCCAAGTTTTAAGGGTTCGTTCGGCGCACGGTATCGCAATGGCGACTCGGGGATCACGGCGGGTATGCGAGCAAGGTTTGTCACCGATTTCCCGGTAAATTCAGGAGTCTACGTAGGTGACGTGGAAGCCTACTCCGTGTTCGATGTGAACTTTGGCTTCAAGCTACCCGGATCAAGCGGTATCACAGCCCAGCTTGATGTTCAAAACGTGCTCGACAACAGTTACTCTTCATTCCCGGGCACCCCGGATCTCGGCCGATTTGCGATGCTTCGGTTGATCTGGACGCAGTAAATCTGCGCAAACACCTACCGGATCGGGAGGACGCCGACGGTGTAGACGATTGCAACGGGGGGCGCGGCAACGAGCGCTCCCCGTTGTCTTTTTCCTGGAGATGTGATGAGCGAAGTGCGCGGACCGGCGCGGACTGACCGACCGAGTCGGGGCGGACCTGTCGGTGTGTCCAGGTTCGCTGGCATACTCGTTCTGGCTCTATCGCTTGTTGGAATCGGCCAGCCTTCGGCACTCGGCGCACAAAACCTGCCGCCCGAATCCGGCCTCCTGCCTTCTACGAGACCGACGGATCCGCTGGAAGGAATGCTCCGGGACGGCTTCGCCCTTACGGCCAGTCGGGAGCTCGCTCGGCGACTCGCCGAAGAAGCTGCTCCGGATGACGTGTTGCTGGCCGCTCGAGCGGCGGCGGCGGCACGCGCGTGGCCGGCTGTGCTTCGGCTGCTCACGGAGAGGCCGTGGCTGGATACCATCGCAGCCGGTGAGGGTCGTTTGCTCATAGCTCAGGCCCTGAACCGGGTCGGCGATCCGGAAGCGGCGATCATTTCCTTTGAACTGGCACTCAATTCTCAGAACATCGCCTGGCTCGCCCCGTCCAGTCGGGCGCGCATGGAGGCTCTCGTCGGCCTGGCAGGGGCGTATGTAAGGGTCGGCCGAGTTGACGAAGCAACCGCACGTTACGCCGAGGCAGCGACCGGCTACCCTTCGCTGAGGGGCTGGTTGCTTCTGTCTGCCCTCCAGACTACTGCGCGTGCCGGCAATGCAGACCAGGCACTTGAGATCGCGTCCGTCCTGTCAGACCACCCTACGCTCCCAAGGGATTCCATCTGGGTGGAAGTCGTCCGCTCCAGCTTTCTCGCGGGTGACTCTGCGGTGGGGCTCAGCTTCTCTGACAGTCTCAGTGCGCGTACAGCAGCCACCCTGATGGGCCGGTGGATCATTCCTTCTTTGCTCGTTCGCGGTGACACGGCCAGGGCGATTGCTCGGGCCAGACGAGCCCTGGCGACCGGCTCCGCCGACAAGGAGACCGGTGAGCGGCTTGCTGACCTGGATCCCCGCTGGCAGACATGGGAGATGGTTGGCGATGCCGACCGATCGAGTGGCAATTCAGCGCGCGCCATCCGGATGTATGAGCGGGCCGTCGAGGCGGCACCGGTAGCCGAGCAAAAGCGCCTCACGTACGAAATCGCATCAACCCGCTTCACACGGCGTGAGTACGTTGCGGTAGACCGGCTGCTCCGACCGTGGATCGACGCAACCGAGCAAGGCTCAGATTCGTTGACAGCGCGCGCGCTGTTCCTCGCGGGCCGCGCAAGGTATCGGCGTGGCCGGCTCACGGATTCCAGGACGATCTGGAATCGGGTCGTAGACATTCCGGGCGCCCCGGATGGTGCCTACGCGGCGTTCATGATCGGAGACATGGCTCATGACGCCGGACGAACCGGCGAGGCTGTGGCTGCCTATAACCGCACGGTGTCCCGTTACCCACGCTCGACCTATGCCGGCACGGCACTATTTCGACTCGGGATGTTGTCCATGCTCCGGGAAGACTTTGATGCGGCGGCCGGTCACTTCGATACCTATCGGAGACGTTCGCCGGGCGGCAACTGGTACCATGCCTCGATCTACTGGGCAGCACAGGCAAGGGATGCGGCGGGTGACAGTGCTGCGGCGCGAGCCCTGTATCGGGAAGCGCTGGGATACAGTCCGATCTCTTACTATGGCGTTCGGGCCGGGCAGGCACTGGCCGTCGAACCATGGGACTTCCTCAAACGACGCAGCATGCCCCCGCTGCCGACGATGACGGACGCGCAGGTCTCCCTTGTTCATAGGATGAATGACCTGCGGGCCCTGGGTTGGCGCGCACGAGCGCTGCGTGAACTGGCGCGCCGGGAGCGTGGCGGCGAAACACAGCAGCGTCTCTTATCCCTGGCGACCGGCCTGAATGAGAACGGCTGGACATGGCAGGGTACCCGAATCGCCTCGCGGGTTCGTTCCGCTCGCGGAGGGCTGTGGAGCGAGCCACTTCTCCGGGCCATCTATCCGCTCATTTACACACCGGTCCTCGAGCGAGTCGCCGAACAGCAACGGCTGGATCCGTCGCTCGTCGCCGCTGTAATCCGCCGCGAATCACAGTTCGATCGAGACGTCCAGTCACCCGTCGGTGCCACCGGACTGATGCAGTTGATGCCGGCAACGGCTGCGGAAACGGCTCGCCGTGTGGCGCTTCCGGAATTCCGCCAGGAACAGGTCCGAGTGCCTGAAATTAACATGACACTCGGTACACGTTATCTTCGTGACTTGCTCGACCGTTATGCCGGGTCCGTCACCCCGGCATTGATTTCCTACAACGCCGGACCCCATCGGTATGTGCGCTGGCGCGAGTACCCGGAATTTCGAGCCGACGCGGAGTTGATGATCGAACGGATTCCGTTCTCCGAGACACGGATTTACGTGAAGACGATCATCGCCTACCGATATATTTATCGCCGACTCTGGGGACTCGGCGAGACAGACGAAGTGCGAATAACGACGTTCTGATTCCTAAACCGAGAGCGCCCTGCGTGCCTGAATCTTCACCGCCAAAGACACTCTACCTGCTCGACGGACACGCACTCGTTTATCGCGCTTTTTATGCGATGATCAGTCGGCCTCTCACCACATCAAAGGGTGAGAACACTTCCGCTCCATTCGGGCTCGC
>JBDHMQ010000082.1:0-7081 GCA_039656095.1 Gemmatimonadota bacterium
GTTTGGACACAAAGAGAATCCTCGCCCGCGATTCAACTGCCCGATCCTCCCACAAAGACTACGGAACTCGTAGCCGAAGGTCAGATGGTATACGCCGTACTCGAGTGCTGGCGATGTCATGGGCCCGGCGGGCGAGGCGATGGACCGTCTGCCGGCGAACTGACGGATGACTGGGATCAGATCATTCGACCTTATGACTTCACCACGGGCGCGTACAAGAGGGGATCCTCTGCAGAAGAAGTCTATCGCACGTTTGTGACAGGGCTCAGTGGAACGCCGATGCCTGCGCTCGAAGCCCACATTATGGCATTCCCCGGAGGACGAGATGCTGCTGCAACGAATCTTCGCGGATTCTTCGGTGAAGGAATGGCAGATCAGGTGGCGGAGTATCTGGCGCAACAGCCAAATGCCGATGCCCTTGCGACCCTTTCCGATGTCGAACTCGACCAACTGGTCCAGACGCGATTGTGGGCTCTCGTGTATTTCGTGCGCTCACTGGAGCGTCGGTCCGGAGCGCTTCATTGGTTGTTTGGGGAGAATCCGGACCTTACAAGGAGCATCGACCAATGACCGGGCGGCGGGGAGGACTGATGCTCGCGGCTTTCTTATTGGGAGTGCTCAGCTGTGCGGGAGACGGAACGGGACTCGACAGGTTTGGAAATCCCCTCGGGACGGATGTCCCCGAATTAGGTCCAACTCTAAGCTCGATTCAGGCGAACATCCTTACGCCTATCTGCTCGCAATGTCATACCGGGGCAGCTGCGCCTCGCGGCTTGCCGTTTGATGATGGCGCTTCTTGGACTGCATTAGTTGGCGTCCAGAGCACCGAGATTCCGGAGATGAAATTGGTTCAACCAGGCGATCCGGAGTCTAGTTATCTCGTATGGAAGATCGAGGGACGTTCGGAGATAACGGGGGGCCGAATGCCGCTGGCACTGGCGGCTCTCACCACAGCCGAAATCCAAGCAATCCGTGATTGGATCGCGAACGGCGCAGAGGACAACTAGGAGGCTACTCATGAAATGCACTCCGACATACTTGATGATTCTGTCTCTAACGGCGTTGGCGTTCCCTTTGAATGCCTTCGGTGGGACCGAAACAGATGACAACGGCGGAAGCGAGCCGCACCTCTCAATCCGTACTGGGCTCCCTTGTTCCCAATGTCACGTTAACCGGACCGGAGGGGGTGCAAGGACTGCGTTTGGAAGTATCTATGCTCAAACCAGATTGCCGATGAAGCGATCTGCTTTCCGAGGTCGCTTCTTGAACAGTTTCCTTGCAATGGGAGCAGACGCGAGAGTATCCACGGAGGTCACCTCTGGTAGTGCTCCAAAGACTGGATTTCAGGTAGATCAAGCCAGCTTGTATCTGGAGGCTCGCGTCGTACCGGACGTGCTGACTGTCTACATTGATCAGACCGTGGGACCAGGGAGCGCGACGACCCGGGAGGTATTCGGGTTAATCGATCTCCCAGCAGCAGGATACGTGAAAGCCGGCAAGTTTATCCTTCCGTATGGGATTCGCCTGGACGATGATGCCGCGTTTATTCGGCAGCAGACGGGCTTCACGTTTGACACACCTGATATCGGTGTCGAGGTGGGATTTGAGCCCGGGCCGCTCTCCTTGTTCGCTGCCGTGACGAACGGGACGCAGGGAGCGGCGGAGAACAACGATGATAAGCAGGTGACCGGCACGGCAGCACTCATTTTTCCGAACTTCAGAGTGGGAGCATCGGGCTCCCACAATAACGCACCTGGATCCAGCCGAGACGTGGTCGGAGCATTTGCGGGTCTGGGACTGGGCCGGGTCACGATTCTCGGAGAATTCGACTACATCTTCGACTCCTTCGACACCGGACCGGACGCCGATAAATTCGTCGCGTACATCGAAGGAGACCTGCTCGTCGCACGCGGTTTCAATCTCAAGGCGACTTATGGGTTCCTGGATCCTGACAGGACAATCGCCGAGAACGCGAGAACCCGAATCCGCTTCGGTGTAGAACTGTTTCCCATCCCATTCTTGAGAGTAGCTGCGCTCTACACAGTACTCCAGGATATCCCACAGGCCACGAACGATAATGATCGATTGACGTTGGAGCTGCATGGATTTTTCTAACTGAAACCGATGAGAAAAGAACAAACTAGGGGGTACCGATGTCAAAGATTTTTCTGGGTGGTCTGACTCTCCTGACAAGTGTGTTCGCATTGGGAGCCACGGCGATAGATGGGAACCCGCGTCATTCTGGAAATCAAGATCTGGGATCGATTACAGGAACCATCAGAGTTTCCGGTGCCGTTGATGCCCCCCAAGTACTACGAGTGGGGGTCGACCGGGAGGTGTGCGCTGAGGAACCTCTGCTGGACGAGTCCCTGATTGTCGATAATGAGTCGCTCGGCGTGAAGAATGTTGTGGTAAGAATCACGAGTATAGAAGAAGGAAGTGCCAAGCCTCGTGAAACTGACTACCTGCGAGCTCTCCAACAGAGAAACTGCCGCTTCGAACCGCACGTGCTCATCGTTGCCGCGGGACGCGAGTTTTCCATCCTCAATTGGGATGGAATCCTCCATAACACTCACACCCGCAGCCGGCTCAACCGACCGTTCAATAAAGCGCAGCCAGGGTTCCTCAAGCGGGTGCCAGTGACTCTGAAACTCCCTGAGACCATGGAAGTTGCTTGTGACGCGCACGACTGGATGACCGCGTGGATCGTGGTCGCTGAGCATCGCTTTTATACAGTGTCGGGGGACCAGGGAGAATTTCGGCTCGACGGAGTTCCGGCGGGCAGGCATGAGCTCGAGATATGGCACGAAACGTTGGGCACGCAGACTGTGCAGATAACAGTCGAAGCGCAGAAAGATGCTCATGTGGAGTTCGAATATACTCTGCCGGCAGGATGAGTGAATATGCGTAACGCCTCTAAGACTAACCAGAACTTAGTTGTCCGTAGTAGATTTTCGATAAATCGATCGTTTATTTGATAAATATTGATTTTCCTTGATCCTAATTCGCTTTCTATAGCTGCCATTCTTCTCGCACATGACCGAATCTCCAGGCCCCGGCCCTGACCTGCCAGGTCTGCAGCCAGACCAGGTGGCTCCTTTGGGCCAAGTTGCGGTTTCATCGTTTGTTCCGCCGAAGCCGAGAACGGCGTACCTGCGCCTGAGAGTAATGTCGGGCAGCGGAGCGCCTTCTCCGTAATCAGCTAGGGAGACAAAGTATGGATCAGAGTATCGCCTACAGCGTCCAGCAAGGCTTCTACTGGGACTGGAAGGTCGCCCTCGACCTGTTCTTTGGTGGTGCCGGTGTGGGCGCTTTCGTCTTTTCCGTCGGGTTGTACGAACTCTGGGGTCGGAAATACCGGAGAATCCCACAGACCGGCGCCTTCCTGGCGCCGGTGTTGGTGGGGGCGGGCCTCTTGATGCTCATGATGAAGCTGGGGAGGCCGCAGTACATGTTCGAGACGTTCATAAACTTCGCTCCGACGTCTCCTCTTTTGTGGGGTGGCATCTTCCAGACCGTTTTCCTTGCCGGCGCGATCTGGTACGCCGTTCTGTGGCGTGACCAGGAAGCGAATGGAAAGCGTCGCCGTCTCGGTCTGGTGCTCACACCCGTGGCCATCGTGGTGGGCGTCTATCACGGGATGCTTCTGGCCGTATTGCCTGCGAGACCACTGTGGAACACCGGGCCAACTGTTGTGGCGGCGTTGGCAGCTTTCGTTACGACGGGAATCGCCGCGGTCATGATCGTGCATCTCTTACGCATGGCCGTGGCCGGACGACTGACCGATCAGGAACATGTGGAAGCATTCCTAGCCGACCTGAGGCCGGTTCGGGATGTTCTCGGGGGCGCGCTGGTGGTCCAGCTCGGCACCTTCTTCTTGTGGTGGCTGAGCCTGCGGTTCGGGGATCTCGCTGACCGGGAGGCGCTGGCGGCGGCGAATGACGGCTTCGGGCCCATGTTCTGGGGGCTAGGAATCGGAGTCGGTCTAGTGCTGCCCCTCATGATCGGTTCCTACGCGATTTGGAAAGGCGACGGCGGCCGTTCCCGACAGCGTGTCCGGGTCGTAGCGCTGACATGCTGCTTGATCCTCGTCGGCGGCCTGTTCTTCCGTCTTGCCGTCGTTCTCGCCGGCCAGCTGAATCCCGTTTTCGCAACGCTACCGTAGGGGAGTCTCCATGTTGACCGACATAAGACCCAACAAACAGGAAACTATCGGCCAGACCGGGATCTCCCGGCGATCCTTCGTCAAAGGAGCCGGCACTGTAGGAATCGTAGCAGCAGTCGGCGGGTCGGCCCTTCTAGAGCTCTTCACGCGCGACGCAACTGCCCAGTCCTCGGAACTCGTAAGCAGATGGGTCGCTTCCACTTGCCAGGGCTGCACGACCTGGTGCCCCGTCCAAGTGCGGGTTGTGGACGGTCGGGCGGTCCATATCCGGGGGAATCCGGATTCACTGGCTAACCACGGCGCGATGTGTCCGCGTCCGCTCATGGCTCTCCAGCAGGTGTACGACCCGGACCGGATCAAGGTGCCCATGCGGCGCACGAACCCCAACAAGGGCCGTGACGAGGACCCGGGTTTCGTTCCCGTCAGTTGGGACGAGGCCATGGGCCTAATCGCCGACAAGATGATGGAGCTGAGGGCGAACGAAGAAACTCACAAGTTCGCGCTCTTCCGCGGACGATACAGCTACATGCGGGACATCATCTACAGCTCGGTGCCCAAGGTGTTCGGTTCGCCGAACGGAATCAGCCACTCGGCGATCTGTGCCGAGGCCGAGAAGTTCGGGGCTTACTTCACAGAGGGATTCTGGGACTACCGCGACTACGACCTCGAGCACACCCGATACGTTCTCTGCTGGGGAGCAGATCCTGTTTCGTCGAACCGGCAGGTGCCGCACGCCATGAGCATCTGGGGTGATGTTCGGGACCGCGCCCAGATCGCCGTGGTCGACCCGCGGCTATCGGCTACCGCCGCGAAGGCGAACGAGTGGCTCCCGGTCCTCCCCGGCGAGGATGCAGCGCTCGCCGTGGCGATGGCCCACACGATTCTCGCCGAGGGTCTGTGGAGCCGTGAATTCGTCGGTGAGTTTCAGGATGGCGTCAATCGCTTCATCCCTGGTGAGACCGTCGACGAGTCGACGTTCAATGAGATCCACACGAATGGCGTTGTCAAGTGGTGGAATCTCGAGTTGAAGGATCGGGCTCCGGAGTGGGCGGAAACCCACTGCGAAATCCCTGCTGCGCAGATTCGCCGCGTTGCGATCGGATTCGCGAAGGCCGCTCCGGCGGCGATCAGCTGGGTATCGCCGGGGACGGCGATGCAGGCCCGTGGCGGCTACGCGGCGATGGCAGCCCACGCCCTGAACGGCCTGGTCGGCTCCACCGACAGCAAGGGCGGCGTCGTGCAGAAGACGAAGGTCCCGCAGGACAGCATTCCTGACTTCTCGGCCTATCAGGACGAGTTGGCCAAGAAGTTCTCCAAGAAACCGAAGATCGATCAACGAGGAACGCTGGCGTTTCCTGCCCTGAACAAGGGCAAGAGCGGAGGAGGTGTCGTTACCAACAACGCGGCTGACGCCATGCTCCAACAGGATCCGTACGACATCAAGGTGGCCATCGCCTACTGGGCGAACTTCGCCTTTTCGTGCTCCGGATCGGATCGCTGGGAACGTGCGCTGGAAAGACTGCCGTTCTTCGTGCATGTGACCACGAATGCCTCGGAGACGAGCCACTACGCGGACATCGTTCTTCCCGCCGCGCATCAGTTGTTCGAGAAATGGAGCTTCCTCAAGTCGAAGCAGAACCTGCACGGCTATTCCAGCCTCACGCAGCCGGTGATCGAGCCGGTATGGGACGTTCGGCAGGATGAGACAGAGGTTCCGTGGCTCCTCGCCGAGGCTCTGGCCGCACGCGGTTTCGACAACCTGCAACGCTACTACCAGGAAGAATTCGCCGACCCTGAAACCGGTCAACCTCCGCGAGACAGCAAGGAGTTCGCCCTCATCGCCACCAAGATGCTCACACGTCCCTGCTGGGACTCCGGGCACAAGGACTATGGCAAGTACGGCGATTCGCTCAAGGGATGGGACGATTTCACCGCCAAGGGTGTGTGGAATTCTCACCGCTTCGAGTACGGAAAGAAATGGGGCAAGTTCGGGACGGAGACCGGCAAGTTCGAGTTCTACAGCGAGACCCTGAAGAAGGCGCTGCAGAGCCACGCCGACAAGCACGCCGTAAGCATCGACGAAGTCCTCGCGGCTACCAACTACCTGGCGCGGGGAGAACTTGCCTTCGTACCGCATTTCGAACCTGCGCTGCGCTGGGGAGACGAGTCCGAGTACCCCCTGATCTTCTTCGAGCACCGGAGCAGGCTGAACCGGGAGGGTCGTTCGGCCAACTGCACCTGGTATCAGGCGCACAAGAACGCGGATCCGGGGGATGAGAACTGGGACGATGTACTGAAGATGAACCCGGTGGACGCCAACCGGCTGGATCTTCGGGACCGGCAGATGGTGAGGGTCGTGTCCTCTACCGGCGAGATCGAAGTCCGCCTGAAGCTGTGGGAAGGTGTGCGGCCCGGCACGGTGGCCAAGTGCTACGGGCAGGGGCACTGGGCGTACGGCCGCGTGGCCGCGGTCGACTTCAATCGCCGGATACCGCGCGGCGGAAACAACAACGTCATACTTCCGGCAGAGTACGAACGACTCAGTGGCTCGACAGCCCGTCACGGCGGCGTCGCGCGCGTCAAAGTCGTCAGGGCATAACGGATTAAGGAGACTCAAGAGATGGCCAAGCGATATGCGATGGTGATCGACCTCCACCGCTGTGTCGGATGCGCGGGGTGCGACATTGCCTGCAAGAGTGAGAACAACGTCCCGGTGAGTTTCGCGTGGTCCAACCATGCCCAGGAGACCACGGGCGTCTTTCCGGACGTGCAGTACCGCTACATACCCACGCTGTGCAATCACTGCGAGAACGCGCCGTGCGTGACCACCTGTCCGACTACCGCAATGTACAAGTCGGAAGACGGGTTGACGCTGCACGAAGCAAGCAAGTGCATCGGATGCCGGGCGTGTCAGGT
>JBDHMQ010000083.1:0-7377 GCA_039656095.1 Gemmatimonadota bacterium
ATGCGTCCATCGCATGGGGGGCAGGGGACTCGCTGCAGGTCGTACTCGTCCAGGACGAAGCTCGCCTGGAGTTGAAGGACGCGAATGGAGCTCGTCTCGTCGACCTGCCACTCGGCGACATGCTGGCCCGCGCCCGTGCCGCGGACGAGACCAGGGGGGTCAATCCATCTCTACCGCGTGACGTGCTACGTGTCGAGGCGGCCGGTAGTGGCCTTCGGGTGACTCTGTTCATCGACTCCGTCCACGGCGAGCGAACCGACGATGGAGTGCGAGTAAATGGGATCTTCGCAAACTGGCTCGTGGCCGTGGTCGAGGATGCGGCGGCAGCCGACTCTGATACGACCGGAGCGATTGCCGAGTAGCCCTGAGCGGCTAGCGGACTCGCGCTCTCCGCGCATATCTTCCCGCCCCGCAGCACAGCAACACACGCTTTGATCGGGGCGTGGCGCAGCACGGTAGCGCGCCTGAATGGGGTTCAGGAGGTCGCGAGTTCGAATCTCGCCGCCCCGATTACGGTAGCGCGCCTGAATGGGGTTCAGGAGGTCGCGAGTTCGAATCTCGCCGCCCCGATTGGTTTAACTGACGGCTCTGTCGATGGTTACGGCAGGGTCGTTTTTCTTGTCATTTGTAGCGGTGTCGAAACGGTGACAAACCACCGTCCTGAGTCATTCCTGTCGGCCAAAGCGCAACTTGGCGCCCGGATGTAAGTCCGCGTATGATATCGATATCTTGATAGTGTTATCGGCTACCCGTCGACGGACCTCCCTAAGTTGCCACCGCCTCGATTCGCTGATCGCCGGATCCGAGGTCCGGAATTGCCCCTCACGGGCGGCTTAATAACGCAGTTGGACGAGCTGCAGGTGGAGGAACCATGAGAACGGTCAACGCACGCCAGCCCCCTGTCTGTTTCTCAAGCCTGAAGGGTCGGCGCGTGTTCATGTGGCTCATCGCGGGGTCACTAGCTCTCTTCACCGGGTGTGCTCGGCAACCTTCCGCGGACTCGGATAACACGCTCACCGTGACCTGGTTACTCGGGGATTTGGCGGACGCTTTTACCGACAACTCCCCGATGTATCTCGTGTTCCTCCCCTTGGTGGCTCGGAACGCGGACGGCGAGTTGGAAGGTCGCCTCGCTGAACGGTGGGAGCACTCGCCGGACTACCGGAGCTGGACGGTTCACCTTCGCCAGGGTATCCGCTGGCACGACGGGGTTCCGGTGACCGCCCACGACATCAAGTTCACACTGGATCTGTTGACTTCCAACGAATGGCTATATGCGCAGCCTGGCGGATTCACAGTGACCGTACTGGACGATTCCACCTATACGATCGAGTACCACAATCTGCGCGCCGACGAGATCGCGAAAGGAAGTCCACTGGACTACTGGACGGTCTACTATCCCAAGCATCTCCTCGAGCAGTTCGACCTAAATGACGACGCTTATTGGGAGTCTTTGCTTTCGTGGTTCACGCACCCGGTGGGAAACGGCCCATACCGCTACGTCGACTACCTGCCGCAGACCATGATGGAGTTCGAGGCCAACCCGGACTATTACCGCGGAAAACCGTCTATTGAACGGATCGTTCTTAAGTCGACTGAAGCTCGCGTGACCGAGCTGTTGAGCGGGAACGTCGACGCTATCATGAACGCCAACCGAAGGGAGCTGCAAGAGCTCTCGGGGAATGATCGTTTTCAGGCGTATCACGCCAGCACCCCGTGGCACAACCGGGTCATCGCCTGGAATCTGCGCAATGAGTTCTTCCGTGATGCCAGTGTTCGCCGGGCTCTGACGCTGGCGATCGACCGCCGGGAACTGAATCAGATCATTCACATGCCAGCGGGACTCCCGATCTTCGATGTTCCTCTATCAGGTGGGCAGTACTGGCGCGGCGAAGTGCCCGAACCGCTGCCGTACGATCCTGAGGCTGCGAAGCGGTTACTCGATGAAGTCGGCTGGCGAGATAGCAACGGGGACGGCGTGCGGGAGCGTGATGGCAGGCCGTTCCGATTCACGTTGCTTTCCCCGAGTAGGGCTTTACCGGCGGGCCCGATGCGAGGAGGAGAAGACGTCTACATTCAGAGTCAGCTCCGCCTCGTAGGTATAGACGTGGAGATCCAGATGACGGATTTGCCTGTGTTGGTAGAGCGGGTAATGGCTAGTGAGTTCGAAGCTGCTTTGTTCGGTCAGAGCGCATCGTTTGACAGCCCGTTTGGAATCCTGCGGTACTTTGGCGAGGACTCCTTCATCGGATACACCAATCCTGATGTCTTTGCGCTCCTGAACGAGCTGCTCAACACGATTGCCCCCGGCGAAATCGACCGGATTCACGGGCAGCTTGCACCGATCTTCGCGGCCGATCTGCCGATCACCATTCTCTATCCCGGCGTGTATACGGCGGTAGCTGCTCGTCGCGTCCGGGGGCTGAGCACACCTTTTCGCGCCAACCCGCTTCGATATGCAGAGGAGTTGTGGCTGGAGGTGCCATGAGAACGAAGCACTCGTTCAAATGGCTGGGCGCGGCGTCACTTGTCCTCGTCGCCGCCGGGTGCACGGAGCCACAGTCCACGAACGCCGATAACACGCTCACCGTGGCCTGGGAACTCGGGGATTTGGCGGACGCTTTTACCGACAACTCCCCAATGTATCTCCTGTTCCTCCCCCTGGTGGCTCGGAACGCGGACGGCGAACTGGAAGGGCGGCTTGCCGAACGGTGGGAGCACTCGCCGGACTACCGGAACTGGACGGTTCACCTGCGTCAGGGCGTCCGGTGGCACGACGGGGTTCCAGTGACCGCGCACGACGTCAAATTCACGCTGGATCTGCTGAGTAGTCCAGAATGGCTGTATGTACAGCCTGGCGGATTCACGGTGACCGTACTGGACGACTCCACCTATACGATCGAGTATCACCATCTGCGCGCCAGCCATGACGGGAAAGGCAGCCCGCTGGACGACTATACGATCTACTACCCCAGGCACCTCCTCGAGCACCTCGATCCCGGCGACTTCGACAGCTTCTTGTCCTGGCTCACGCACCCGGTGGGAAACGGCCCGTACCGCTACGTGGGATACCTGCCGCACATCATGATGGAGTTCGAAGCCAACCCGGATTACTACCGAGGGAAGCCTTCGATCGAACGCGTGGTTCTCAAATCCACCGGTGCTGGTGTGACCGAGCTGTTGAACGGCAACGTCGACGCCGTGGAGTACGCTGGCGGGCAGGAGCTACTGGCGCTGTCTGGAGATGATCGCTTTCAGGCATATCACTCCAGCGGCTCGTTTGCTAGCATAGTGATCGCTTGGAATCTGCGTAACGGATTGTTCCGTGACGCCAGCGTTCGCCGGGCCCTGACGCTGGCGATTAACCGAGCGGAACTACATCAGATCCTGAACCTGCCGGCGGGTCTCCCCATTTACGACGTTCCCCATTCGCGTGAGCAGTTCCGTCGCGGAGAAGTGCCCGATGATCCGCTGTCGTACGACCCCGAGCGAGCGAGTCAATTGCTCGACGAAGCCGGCTGGCGGGATGGCGATGGGGACGGCGTACGGGAGCGCGATGGCAGGCCGTTCAGCTTCACGTTGCTCACCTCGGGTGGGGGGTGGCCGATGCCGGGAGGAGAAGCCGTCTATATTCAAAGCCAGCTCGGCCGCGTGGGAATCGGCGTGGAAATCCAGACGATGGAGTTTGGGCCTGTACGGGAGCGGGTAGAGGCGAGTGAGTTCGAGGCTGCTCTGTTCGCGCAGACCGCGTCGCTCGACAGCGGCATCGGTATCCTGTCGTTCTTTGGCGAAGAGTCGTTCATCGGATACACCAATCCTGATGTCGTCGCGCTCCTGAACGAGCTGCCGATCACGATCGACCCCGATGAGATCGACCGGATTTACCGTCAGATGGCACCGTTCCTGGAGGCAGATCTACCACTCACCTACCTCTATCCCGTCATTAAGACTGCGGTAGCCACTAGACGCGTCCGCGGTTTGAGTTCTCCCCACCGGGCTAGCCCGCTTAGATACGCAGAGGAACTGTGGTTGGAGGTGCCATGAAGACGCTGGCCCGATCCGGTATCACCATCCTCTTGGACCGCGCCGAACAGTGTCAGCGACAGTGACAACACCCCCGGACGCTGGCTGGCGCTGACGGACGCTGGCTGACGAGCTCAACCGGCAGGGGGTTCAGCAGGTCGCGAGTACTTTATCTTCGGCAAAGGTCTGAGGGGCAACAGCGAACCTTGCAATTCCGATTGGCTGAAACGATGGATCAGTCGACGGCTATGGCAGAGATTGCAGGGGCGTCCAGCGAGTTATCGTCGTGTGTCCACACTTGAGGACACCCGACGTCAAGACACGAGCGCGCAGACCTCCTCGTCCGGCGAGGAATTCCTCAGCGCCGGGCGCCAAGGCTTGGTCCATCCAATAACAAGGTCTGCACTCCTCGCTGCCTTCGAACCGGATCCCTGCCAGAGTGAACTGTGAACCCACCAGTCCCGGCAAGTCTACACCTCGCACGATAACGTTACGCCGGAACGCCGAGGGGCAAAAATCGGGAGTATCAAAATGCCGGCGCGCCGCATCGACGTCTTCCGCGCTAAAGAAAGTGATCTGGCCCTTGTGGCCGTCCTCGATCGAGAAGTATCTGTCACCGACAAGACCCCTGCCGGCGACGCACTCAGCCCTTTCCGCCATTGTGACCGGATGGTTTTTGCGCGGCATGCCGTGACGGCCTTTGAAATCGTGCCCAGCGGATGTGAAGATGCTCACGATCTCGATCTCGGTGACATTTCGAATCGTGTCGTTGAGTTCCGGCATTGCCGCTCACTTTCGCTGAAGTTGCGATCAGTACTACGACCGCGTGGGAGGCGGACGACGGCTACAGCGGTCTGCGTCCCTAACAAACTTTCCTCTTCGCCCTACTAAGAGTTCATGCAGTACCTCGAGGCTTATCCGGTCGCGTCTCCCGCGTCCCCATCCAAGACATCCTGAATCCAGGTGAAGACGGCGACGGCGGCCGGGAACCCAATCGTCCCGGCCGCGATGGCGACTACCTGGTCCAGCGCTTCGGGCTCAATGCCTTGGGCGAGCGCCTTCCGAACACTGGCGTGCACCGACCCCTCCCGCATCGCCCCGATGGCGACTCCGAGCTTCACCATGCGAACGGTGGCTGGATCGAGCGGTCCGTCCTTGCCGGCCAGGCCGAGCTGCTCCCATGCCTTCGCGATCTCCGGATTACGTTCAGTGAACCGAAGGTACGCGGCCGGTGGTGACGGTAGGTCAGTCATGTCTACTGCTCCCGGTCAGAACGTCAGCGAGAAGGTGAGTCGCGGCATGATATCCGTGTCAGGCGCTTCCGCCGCGCCGACGGCATCGTAGAACACCGCTTCGACATTCGGAATGATACTAAAGTGATCGGAAACGGCGAAATCCACCCCGGCGAGAACGAAGTTCGATTTCGCGTCCGGGCTCATCGGCAGATACGAAATGCCTCCAGCCTTTGGATTCGGATCGAACATGTGGTCGAAACGCCCGAGGAGATTGACGTTTTCGCTGACCGACAGCACTCCGTACACCGAGACGATGTCGAGGTCGATCTTCGTGCTCGGACCCGTCTCCATCCAGCGGCGAGCGTAAAGGACACCAATTCGGCCGCCCTCTCCGTGCCACGCGCCCATCGCCTGCAACGTGTACGTGTCGGTGTCACCAGGCAGCTCGTTGAAATCACCGTATACCTCGACGGTAAATCCGTTCGCAGGCTTCACGCCCAATGCAAGGTACACGGCTTTGCCCGGATTAGTCTCAGCTTTCGTGCTCGCGCCGTTTCCGACCATCGCATGGTAGTAGACCTTGCCTTCGCCATCGAGTGGGCCCTTGGCCGCCACTCCGAAGTCGCGGGAGGACCCCATCTTCTGAAGATCGAGCGGAGACTTCTCGACAGCTCGATAGCCCCACTCCTTTTCGTACGTGCCGAAGGTAGGAGTGGAGGAAAGTCCCATGTATATACTCTGATCGGCCGGTTTCCAGCGGACGTATGCATCCTTGACGGATGGCTCGATCTTGGAGGACGACGAGAAATCGCCCGGCGAGCTATTCTCAAACCTTACCCGGAAATCGACGTCTTCGTCGACCTCGAAGTCGAACGTCAGATAGATCCGGCGATACCAGAAACCGTTCTCTCCCTCCAGAGCTTCGTCATGATTGCTGGCCACGTCGTAATAATCGCCGAACGCGAGCCCACTGATTTTCATCCCATTGACCCAATCCGGAATTTCCTGGGCAACGGCTGGTCCGGCTATGAACAACATGCTCAGCATGCTGAGCAGGGTAATCAAACATCTCTTCGTCATGGAAATTCCCCCTCCGAAGAAAGTTAAGCGGTCCGGCCAGAAAGGCTCGAGCCGCACTACAGTCACCCAGTTCAACAACTCACCCGGGCGTCCGAGCCGAGCAGCTCGCTGCGGGCTGCTCGCACAGCACGTCGCTCTCTGATTGACAAACGGCCGAGAGCGCTACCGCCAGGGTTTGATAGAAAGGATGGACAGCCGCATTCTCCAACTCTTCTGCAAACCGCGGCAACCAGCGGCCGAGGTGCTCGTGCCAAAAGCGTGTCTGACGTTCCGCCCACACCGGATCCCCGGTTGTGGCTTCGCTGAAAGCCAGGAAGTACATGAATTCCAGCTCATGTGTCACATGATCCGGCATGTCTTTCAATTTCTGACCCGGTGCGAGACCCGCTTCGGCGTAGGCGCGCGCCGCATAGTGGCTGGTGGGTCCCATCAGTCTGGGTTCATCTTCCAGGTAGAATGAGCCCCACGGAGCCACCAGGATCTCGAACGGACCCAGAAACAACTTCGCGTGCGCGATCGCCGCCGACTCCCGATCTCCGAGCATCTCCGTGACCTGGGCGGACAACTCCGTTCCGAGCGAACCGGCGACGAGATCTGGGAGCTCCTCGTCCCACGTCAAGGGAGGCTCCAGGACGCGGGCGAGAACGTAGAACACGTTCGCCCGGCCAGCGGCTCGTGAATCGAGTACCTCGGTGGTCGGTTCCGACATCGCCGTGCCCCCTCTAGAAATTTCGGATGTAGAAGACCCGTGGACGCGTTCCCTGTTCGGGCTTTAGAACCTGGCTGTGATGCTTCGCGAGGGCCCGGCTCGGCGCGCTGTGTGGATCGTTCAGGTCGCCGAAGATCCGGGCTTCCGCCGGACACGCTTCCACGCATGCCGGAAGCTGGCCATTCACCAGACGGTGATCACAGAATGTGCACTTTTCGACGACTCCCCGAGGACGGATGCCCTCGTAGGTATCCGCGCGACTCGGGTTGTAGTACGGAATGGGAGCGTCCACGCGCTCGGCTGTTTCACGGCCGGTGGCCGTACAACCGG
>JBDHMQ010000084.1:0-6873 GCA_039656095.1 Gemmatimonadota bacterium
CCCACCGTCAAAAGGATCTGCACCCAGGTATCGGCGCGCCCGCTCGCTCATCTGCTCGGGCAGGGCCCTTCGCATCTGATAGGTCCGGCTGTGTTCCAACGACCGGACGTTCTGGTCGAGCTGAACCCACAAATACCGAATCTCATCGGGCGAATTGTTTTTGTACGTGATGTGCTCGGAGCCCGAGACAGCCTGTGCCAGAGTGTCAAGCGACGTCTCAATCAAATAGTCGACTTGCTGCTGCCAGTAGCCGGCCCCTGGATACCCCGACGCCGCGCGCATTTCATTCGGAGCCGACCAGTCGAGATCGCGGAACATGGACTGGTTCGTTTCCGACACGCCATCGTCATGGAGCCACTGTTGTGCTCCTGCTGGCTGCGCCATGATCAGCATGGCCGCGATTCCGAACCCGAGTAATCGCAATGTCTTCATCCTGTATCTCCCACCGGACCGCAGCCCGGCAAAGGTGAACCTTGAGAAACGCGGCCTGGTCTCACAGCCGCCGGACCAAAATCAAGAGCGCGGCCATGCCGGCTGCACTGGAGACCCCCAGAGGCCAGACCTTCTCCGGCATCCGGACGAAACGGACGAGGATAATGGCCAGCGTGGAGAGCAGGAGCACGATGGCCAGTTGGCCAATCTCGAGCCCCGTATTGAAGGCGAACAACGGCAGCAGAATACTTTCTTCGCTGCCCAGAGCTGCCCTCAAGAACACCGAAAAGCCCAGACCGTGAATCAGTCCGAACCCAGCGGCAAATGCGTAACGAACTCGTGCCTGACCATCGCGTGGCTCTGTCTTCCGATGATCCGGCTGTAACGTACCTACTCCATTGACCACGCACGTCGCCACGATGGTCACCGGAATCAGCAGTTCGACAAGCGCTGTGCTGACCGATACGAGGCGGAGTGTGGCGAGAACCAGAGTGAGGGAGTGACCGACAGTGAACGCGGTGACGAGCCAGAACAATCTCTTGGGATGCTTGAAGTCGATCGCTGTAAGCGCAGCGACAAACAGAAGATGGTCCAAGCCACCGACGTCGGTGATATGCTCGAATCCGAGGCGCAGGTATACGAAGAACTCTGATAGCATTCGACCTCAACCCACTCCACCACACAGGCTCGCCTCACACCAACCGGTATTATCCGACGGTTCATTGATCCGTCAATTCGGATAGATTACTCTGAATACAGTCAATATAACACGCGTCGGGAAGAAAGCGTTGTGACAATGGCGAGAATCTATGGGCACTCACACCCGTCCCCCGCCTGGATCGGCGGACACGGAACGGAACCGTAGGAGCAGAACACGCAGCAGTCCCCTGCATGGGGCTTCAGAATCGCCTTACACCCGAGACATTCATAGAATCGAACGCAGGCGTCCACTGGCATTTTCTCTTCCCGGGAATGGCCGCATTCCGGGCAGGTCAGAGTCGATGTCAATTCAATACTCATTGGATTCTCTCTCGCAGTTACACGAACCAGCATTGATCAGCGGTAGACTGCAAATTTCCTGACCAATTCGGAATGCTTCGTCAGGTGATACGACCACCGCGCCCGGCTTATCAACCAACCAGGTCTCTGCGGCCAGCTTCGAGGCAAAAAAGTGTACACGGCTACAGAACGAACCCCCGACACCGAATAGTTCGTTTCGGTCGACGGACGCGCATTTCGACTCGGCTCGCACGAGGGACACGACCGTTCCCTCAGGATGCACCAGCTCGACCCCCGTGGGAGAGACACCCAGACGAATCGGGTACCCGGTAACCGGGCACGTTGAAGATACGTCAGCAGATACGCCGAGCAGGTGGGGTAGGAACAGCGTGTCGAGTGCACACCAACTAAACAGCTTACGATCTCCCACGACAAAGACATGCTTAGTCGGACGAATGGACAACCCGCCAAGTGCCACGATCCTGTCGTCCGCGTCCAGCTCTGCACCCAACTGTCTAAGATCATCCCAGACTTCGGGATCTTTGACTTGAGCCCGGTCAGAGCTTACCGGTTGACCGTCGGCTAACAGCCGAATGATCCGCAAGACGATCGGAGCTCGATCGGGTGGAATCCCGACCGCATCGAGTTGTAGGTCTATGCTATATTCAGGCACTCGTCTATCCACTATTCGCGGTAGGACCGAATCCTGGAGGTCCAGCCGGGCTTCTGCCACATCCAACCGGACCACCAGTGCTACTACGTATTGACCCAATGCGAGTCAGAGAAGTTCCGGGACGAGAGTGAATTGAGAGAATCCGTGCGACGGACCGGTCTTGTTGCAGACCACACTCACAGTGACACGCGACTGTGTGTCGTAGACGACCGTCGAGCTGCTGACCGCCAACAAGGTGCTTGCCCCCACGTTCGTCCGGTAATCTGTTGACAGTACGCTGGTATCCAGTCGTGAACCGTGCGAGCGCAGATGATTGGGCCGATACTACTCCTGTTGGGACTATTGGGACTCTGGGGGGGAACTCTCCTCACGGTTCGAGGTGCGGTCTTGTTCAGCGAGCGGCACGGGCTGTCCCAGAGCTTCGTCGGCCTCACCGTACTCGCCATCGGAACGGACTTGCCCGAACTGTTCATTTCGGTCAGCGCGAGCCTTCAGCAACTCCGCGGTATCGAGGCATCCGGCATCATCGTGGGCAACGCGATCGGCAGTTCGATGGCCCAGGCCACGCTTGTCGTAGGGGTGGCCGGACTGTTCGGTTATCTCAGCATGGCCCCGAGGATGGTCCGGCGGGATGGCACGACCCTGCTGCTCGCCATCGCCATGGCACTGCTCCTGGGTCTCGACGGGATGATCAGCCGTGGAGAAGGCATGGTCATGCTGCTTGCCTACGCCCTCTATCTGGTCGCTCTGTCACAAGGCGAACGAGGACGAAAGCGGAACAACATGTCGGCCCCTGGCATGGTGCCATCTCCAATCCTGATTCTCGTCGGTCTGTCTACTGTCACTCTCGCGGGACACGTCGTTGTAACTGAGGGCGTCGCGCTGGCCGAGACGTGGGGTATGAGCCAGACAATTCTGGGGGTGTTCATTCTCGGGTTCGGCACGAGCATACCTGAGCTTGCTCTATCCGTCGGCGCCGCAAAGGATGGCCACGGTAGCCTGGCAGTCGGAAACGCTATCGGTAGCTGCGTGTTCGACCTTCTCGTACCAATTGGTCTCGGCGCTGCGCTGCATCCCCTGTTGATAGGTAGAAACACGCTAATTCTGGATCTCCCGGCACTGGCGATCGGCTCTGCTGCCCTGCTCTACTTCTTGTTTCGGAAGCGCGGCGTGCAGCGCTGGGAGGCATGGACGCTGATCGTTTTGTACGGCGGATATGCGATCGTGCGCGTGCTTCTGACATGAACGAGAGCCCATCGGTCGTCGAAACTGACCTCGCCACCTCCATCCCCTGGCACAGCTCGGAGATCGATGACTTGCTGCAGCAACTCGACTCGAGTGTCGAAGGTCTGGACGCCGACGAGGCTGCCCTACGTCTTCAAAGGCACGGCCCTAATCAACTGACTCCACCGAAACCCGTTTCCGCTCTCAGCGTCCTGCTCGCACAATTTCGTAGTCTGATCGTCGTCCTGCTCCTCGGTGCCGCCGCCGTAGCGCTGGTGCTCGGTGACTTGCTCGAGGCCGGGGCGATCGGGGCCGTTCTGGCGCTCAATACGCTGATCGGTTTCGCCGTCGAGCTCCGTGCCCGCAGGGCCATGGATGCACTGCTCTCCTATGAGGTATTGGTCGCCAGAGTTGTCCGCGGCGGACAGGTGGAGAGCATTTCCTCCGACCGACTCGTTCCTGGCGATGTGATCGAGCTCATTGAGGGAGATCGCGTCCCGGCGGATGCCCGGATGATCAGCGGCGCGGAATTGCAGCTCAACGAAGCGCCTCTCACCGGGGAGTCGCTGCCAGTCGCCAAGTCGCCCGAGCGCATGGATGACCCGGGTGCGCTACTGGCCGACCGACGTTCGATGCTCTACGCAGGCACCTCGGTCTATGTCGGGATCGCTCGAGCACTCGTCGTCGAGACTGGTGCGGATACCCAGATCGGAAAAATCGGAACGCTCCTCGCTACGGTCGAGTCGCGAAAGACTCCGCTGGAGGTTCGGCTCGACCGCCTGGGACAACGACTGGTCTGGCTGACACTCGGTGTCGCCGCCCTGGTGACGCTGCTCGGAGTGGTTCAGGGGATTCCGGTCGGGCAAATGATCGAAGTCGGTATTGCCCTCGCGATAGCAGCCGTACCCGAAGGACTACCGGCCGTCGCAACCATCGCGCTCGCGGTCGGACTCCGGCGGATGGCACGCCGGAATGCGCTTGTACGGCGATTGTCTGCCGTAGAAGCACTTGGCGCAACGACCGTGGTTTGCACGGATAAGACCGGCACACTTACAGCCGGAAAGATGATCGCTACAACAGTGGGTGGCCTGGACGGAACCATTGACGTGAGGGATCAGCCACCCGAGACACCGTGGCTCGTGCCCCTTCTCAAAGCAGCGGCGCTGACCAGCCGGGCCACGCTCGACAGCCACACCGACGAACTCGTTGGGGACCCCACCGACGTTGCTCTTACGCGTCTGGCGATGAAGGGCGGAGTCGATCCGGCGGAGCTTCTTGAGCGGCTTCCGCAGACGGATGAAATTCCGTTTTCGAGCAAGCGTATGGCCAGCGCATCCATCCATACACGAAGCGGTGAGGCGGTGGTGTTCGTGAAGGGCGCCCCTGAGACAATCATCGACATGAGCGTGCTGGATGACGGAGCACGAAGTCAGCTACTGGACCTGAATTCGAGTTTCGCCGAGCGAGGGCTCCGGGTGATTGCCCTGGCCGAAGGATGCGCCGAGGGAGACCACGACAGCCTGTTGCGTGACCTGACGTTTCTTGGCCTGATCGGAATCATGGATCCACCCGCTGAAGGCGTTGCGGCCACACTCGAGATACTTCGACAGGCACAGATTCGGACCATCATGATTACCGGCGACCAGCAGGCAACTGGTGAAGCGATTGCACGGGATCTCGGAATGCTCGATGAAGGCAGTGAAGCGCTTGGGGGCCGGGAACTCGCCGAACTCTCCGACCACGATCTGGTCAACAGGATCGAAAATGTCACGGTCCTGAGCCGAGTCAGCCCGGAGGACAAGCTCCGAGTCATAGAAGCACTCCAGGAGCGAGGCGAAATCGTAGCGATGATCGGTGACGGGGTGAACGACGCCGCGGCCTTGAAGAGAGCGGATGTCGGGGTTGCGATGGGGATTCGGGGCACAGACGTCGCAAAAGAAACAGCGGCAATTGTTTTGACGGATGATCGCTTCTTGACGATCGGAGTCGCCGTAGAAGAGGGGCGCGTGATTTTCGAGAACATCAGGAAATTCGTGTTCTACTTATTCAGCTGCAACGTCGCCGAGGTGCTCGTTCTGTTCACGGCGAGCGTCGCAGGCCTGCCCCTCCCGCTTACGGCCCTGCAGATTCTGTGGCTCAACATTGTCACCGACACTTTTCCGGCCCTCGCGCTAGCCATGGAGCCTGCCGAACCCGAGATCATGAGCCGGCCCCCACGCGATCCGGAGGCTCCGATTCTGTCACGCCGCTTCCTGATCGCGATGGGCTTCTATTCGCTCATGATTACGGCGGTGACCCTGACTGGATTCGGGTACGGACTTCAGGCTGGCGACGGTAGCCGGGCCACTACAATCGCCTTCATGACCCTGGCGCTCGCACAGCTGTTCCACCTCGGAAACGCCAGGAGCCGAGGCCCGGTCCTGTCACCCCGTCGGGCATTTGCGAATCGGTGGGCGCTGGCTGCTGTACCTTTCGTGCTCGGCCTTCAAGTGATCGCCGTGCATTGGGCTCCGTTGGCAGGAGTGCTCCGGACGGTACCGCTTACATCGGGGGATTGGCTCATCGTTCTGGGGCTCGCTGCCGTGCCCGCTATCGTCGGCCAGACAGTTGAGGCCCTGAGTACCGGCCGCAGGGGGCGCGGCCCGGTGCAAGTCGCGGTGTCGTAGCGATCGCCCTGGCAGATTCAACCCAAGCGTACGACAACCCGGCGGTCGCTCCCGTCTTCGGGGAAGCGCACCACCGAATCGCGCGAAGACTTCCCATCGACCTCCACGTCTAGAACTCCCCGGCCGACGCCGTCCGGATCCTCAATCGATATAACGAGGTTCCCGGCCGGTCCGCGCATTCGAGCCTCTGCGTGCCTCCAGTTCGTCGGGATGCACGGGTCAATGCGAACACCTCCCTCGACACGCTTGATGCCGAGAATGACCTCGATGCCAAGCCGCCAGGTCCAAGCTGCGGCCCCTGTGTACCAGGTCCAGCCACCCCGCCCAACGTGTGGAGGCACGCTCGCGATGTCCGCGGCCAGCACATACGGCTCGACGCGGTACAGGTCGGCTGCTTCGCGTGTGAGGGCGTGGCCGATGGGGTTGATCAAGCGGAGGATCCGCATGGCGCGGTCCGGCTCACCGATCTTCGCGAACGCCCAACCCAGCCACGCGGCCGCATGCGTGTACTGCCCCCCGTTCTCGCGCACGCCCGGCGGATACGACTTGATGTAGCCGGGATCCCGCAGCGTCGTATCGAAAGGCGGCCAGAGCAGCGCCACGAGGCCGTCGTCCTCGCGAACGAGTTCGGCCTCCGCAGCCCGAAGCGCCTCGCGCGCCCGCTCCCCCACAGCACTGCCCGATAACACACTCCACGATTGCGCGATGGAATCGATGCGGCACTCCTCCGATTCGCGCGACCCCCAGGGCTGCCCGTCGTCGTCGAGTGCGCGCCTGTACCACGCACCGTCCCACCCGTTCGCCTCGACGGCGCCCTCCAGTTCCACCATGCGGCGCCGCCAGTGTTTGGCGAGCTCCGCGTCGCCGCGGTGCACGCAG
>JBDHMQ010000085.1:0-6866 GCA_039656095.1 Gemmatimonadota bacterium
TTGCAACTTCCGCCGCCGTGTAGGTAGACCCCGAGAGAAGGCGGACGATATCACTCTTCCGAAGAGCGGCCTCCTGCGCATCGAGAGACGCAGGTGATCCGAACCCTACGATGGCGGCAAGTGCGCCGGACAGCATGATCAGTCGAACTCTGGACATGACGGTCTCGTTCATTTGGCTTCCTCGGCCGATGAAGGTCAGGGTCTCGGGCACCCCGATCCGTCGAAGTGATTATTAACTGTGGCAATCTCGGCACTTGCCGCCTCGTACGCATCCTGTGCTTCGCGGCCGGGTTCCCCACCCAGGGCCACGAAATTCGTCGCGGTCGCTACGAACGCGGCGTCAGCCGCAGCATAACCCGTTGCCAGCAGATCGCAGGTGATCCGACCGGCGTCGAAGTCGATGGCACGCTCGTCGTACCGTTCCACCGCGATAGTCAGCCCGTCTATGGACCCGAACAACCGCCGCTGATCCAATGTACGAACCGTTTGCACCTGCGGGAGTACAGTAACCGGAGTGCGGTCGAGGCCACGCATCACCGTAACCGCCGCGACCGCCACCATCACCAGCACAAACACCACCAGCGGCACAAGCTTCCGACGCCGGTTCGCCGGTTGCAGATCAAGTTCGGGACCTTCTCCGGGAATCACCAGAGGCGGCAAATACGGCTCGTCCAACGCCCGCTCGTCCGATACCGGCTCGACAACGGCAGGTGGAGCCTGCGCCTCATCACTCGGCTCATCGCTACCGATTTCATAATTCGTCCAGATGACCGCTGTCTCGACATCGTCGCCGGTGGTGTCTACCGGTCGGCCGTGCAATTCGTAGAACGGGGAGGGCCGGCGGCGCTCCGCCACTCCGCCATCAGGATACAAGCGGAACACCCCCCCAAGGGGACTCTTCGAATCCGGCACTACAACGATTGACGCTTGCCAGGGCTGACCAAAGAATCGCTCGTTGACCTCTTCGTCCGACACGCTGAGCATCAGGCCCAGCAGATGGTGGCTATGGTACCAGCCAAGCAACACACCAGAGTGGACGTCAAAGACGGACCGTGCTTCGGCCCAGGCACGAATCAGGAAGGCGCCTGAGGCCTCCTCGACGAGAGCTTCCTGGGCGGCAATTACTGTATCCGCCACAGAGTAGCGAACCTTGGTTGTCGGGCATCGGCAGACGTGACCAAGCAGGAATCCGAAATGCGGCTCCTCATCCACGCCATCGAGGTGACGATTGATACCCGCGATAACGCTCTGCTGAACGTAAAATTCGTATGGCCCGCTGCCCGGGGGACGCTCGTCCGAGGTTGACTCCGCCATCCCGCGCGGAGTCCAGAGAACCGCGCGATCGATCGGCCGTTTGCGGCGCCTGTGTGTGGGTCCGTGGTCTTCGAGCCTGCCCTCATTGCCCCATCCGGCATCGCTCAGAGAAACTGGTTCGCTGGCCATCGTTTCAGCGCAATGCAATCAGGTCGACGATCGGAACGCCCATGAGCGCGGACCTTCCGGTCCGGACCCTGGCCACGATCTCGACGGTTTGCAGCGCATCCAGCTCCTGCACGGCTGGCAACAGCTCGGGGGGTACCGCAACGTACAGAATGCCCCGCGCGGCGCCTGGCGGGCGGGCGAGAAAATACGGCTCGCCTTCGTAAAAGTCCGTGCGCAGGGACTCCGCCTGCTGAAGCGCCACGAACTGCACGGTCCACTCCACACGGCGGCCTCGGAACTGCTGCGGATTCGACCTCAAGGCTTCGATGTCCAGAGAATCTCCAGCCACAGAGTCGGGCGGAAGCGTGGACGGTTCCAACACCCAACCTTCGAGCCGGACTCGCGACCAGCCGCCCTGGCGCACCAGAACAGTAAGATCTGCTCCCTCCATGAGTACGGCGGTCGTGTCACCATCGGGAGAACGGAGCAATCCAGCCGACCCGGATCCGACGATCAGCTGGTCGCTCAATGGCAGCGGCCGCGGAGTCTCCACCGGGACTTCATCCGCGGGAGGTCCCGTCTCTGCGGCCTGTCCTTCGATGGGAACAGTCGATTCCGCCCAGATCCACGCTTCCCGACGTACCTGCGTCCATGAGCCGTTCGTCGCCAGGCTGTCGAGCAACATTCCACGCATGAGAACGGCCATGCGCCGAGCATTTCCCTCTGGCTCCTGGCGGAGATTCTCTCCCTCGGGTCTGATTACGATGAAATCGAATCCATCCCGGTCCGTTGTTTCAATGGACTCATTCCAGATCCAGCCCTCGATGGATCCGCGAATCCACCGGCCCCGGTTCTCGGAGACCCGAACGGAAGCGCCGCGCAATAACGTCGCTAGCCGATTGCCAGTCGACGCAACCGGCTCTTTGCGGAAGTTCTCTTCCGGCACGATGACCTGAACGGTCTGAGCCCGAGCCGGAACGGCAGAGGCGAGAAGACACGCAGCAAATATGGAACCGAGTCTGAAGCCCGCAGACGTCATGCGATCTGGTATAGGCGAGGTGGCCTGTCTACATTGGCTCGACCACGCCAGCCGAGAACTACGGCGGCGCGGCTGTCCCGCGGCCTGATAGCGGGACACGCTTTTCGTTCCGTCGAGTATAGACGGCGCGTGGAACGAGTGTCAATGAACTGTAACCACGGGATTCGACGTTGAAATCAAGCTTTCCATCGGTGAGGCTGATCCTCGCCTTTCTTTTTCTCGCAAACCTTTCCGTACCTGCCATTTCTGTCGCGCAGGAGCACATCGATACTCCATTCGAATGGATCAACCAGGGTCGTCGGGTGAACGTGTTCGCCGGACACATGGGAGCCCAACGAGGAGCCCTCGACATCGGGCCCGGGTCTTCTTCAGTGTTTGGCTTGCGCTACCGGACGCGAGTGAGCAGTCCGCTGTCGCTGGAGCTCGGTTTCGGACTCGGCAACACAGAACGGTTTGTTATTGATCCTCGGCTCGATGATGGTCCTGCTGCCGTCGATACCGTGGACGCCAACTGGCTGCTGATCGAGGCAGGGTTCCAGATTGCTCTGACGGGTTCCAGAACGCTGCACAAGCTGCAGCCATTCGTCATGCTGACTGCCGGGATCCTCAAGGGCCGGGGTGAGGTCGTGTCGGATTCCATGCAAGCCGTTCAGGATGTCGCGTTCCAGTACAAGATCGGCACGGCATCGGTTTTCACGGCCGGGGTCGGCGTCGAGTGGCTGCCGACGGACAAGATCGGTGTGGGCGTAGAGATCCGCGACCATCTCTGGAGGATCAAGGCTCCGGACGGATTTTTTGATCTCCTTGTGCTGCAGAACATCGAACAACTTGGTCTCACAGCTCCACGAGAGTCGGAATGGACGAACCACGTCGAATTGTCCGCTTCGCTCTCCTATTATTTCTGAGGAAGAAGTATCGGAGCCCCGCTTGCCCCAGAGGTAGAGGTCGAGTTTCGCTGCGGCGGAAGCCTGGTTACGAAATGGCTGTGCACCCCGGAGCACCTCGATGACCTGGCGGACGGCTGGCTCATAGCGGAGGGGCGCATCGGCGACCGGGATCGAATCGAATCCATCCTCATCGATGCAGACGGAAGAACGGTCCGGATCGATCATCCGGATTTGAGGCCAGCGGACGACGCCGTACCCATCGACTCTGAACCCACTCGAGCTGACACCGATTTCGTCGACCGGTTTGCCGACCCGGAACTGTTGCGCCCACTGTTCGTGCAGATGTTCGCAGGGGGCCACATCCGAGACCAGACAGGTGGCGTCCATACGGGGGCGCTCATCTTCGACGGGCAGCTTCGGACGGTTCGCGAAGATGTCAGCCGTCACTGCGTCATCGACAAACTGATTGGCGCCGCCCGGCATGAAGGCCTCCGCCTCGAAGAGTGCCAGATTCTGCTCACAGGCCGGGTTTCTGGTGCGATCGCAGAAAAACTGGCGCGAGCCCGGGTGCCCGTTGTGGCCACGATGTCTGTGCCTACCACACTGGCCGCATCCATCGCAGATCGAGCCGGCATCACGATCATCGGAAGAGCCCGCGGCTCGAAGCCGCACATTTATCGTCCCGGAGACTGAGTTGGCTGAGCCTGATCGCATACTCGGCGCACTATTGGCCGGTGGGAAGAATCGCCGTTACGGCTCCAACAAGGCCCTGGAGATGATTGGCGGCATTTCACTGATCGATCGAGCACTCGGTGTACTTGACGCAGTGTGTCCGCAGGTCGTCATCGTGGCGAACGAGCCGGCTCCCTACGAACATACGGGTCGGCCAGTTCGCCCCGACTGTCGGCCCGGGACCGGAGTTCTGGGTGGAATCCTAACGGCTCTGCGCTGGGCTGTGGAGACCGGACACGACGGCGCGCTCGTTCTGGCTTGCGATATGCCGTTCGTGGCACCAGGGTTGCTCGCCGAGTTGATTCAGCGCGCCGGACATGATGGCATTTCGATTGCCGAAAGTGGCGGGCCACGAGGAATGGAACCTCTGTGCGCCGTTTACGGGGTCGGATGCGTGCCATACATCGAGCAGGCGCTGGACAGAGGTGAGCGGGCTGTAGTTTCGTTTTTTTCCGACGTGTCGGTCTGTCGGCTGGAACGAACAAGAGTCCAGGAATTTGGACACCCGGAGAGGATGTTCTTCAATATGAATAGTCCCGAGGAGCGTACAATGGCTGAGGAACTCGCCCGCACGGCCAGCAAGCAATGAAGCGCTATCTGGGCCTGGCTCTCATGCCAATTCTGGCGGGCCCGACGCTTCTCATGGGACAAACTGCCGAATCGACAAAACTCGAGGCGGCCCTGGAATGGAGGATCTCTTCGGAGATCAATTCGCCGGAGATGCTTGCCCGGCGCATCAACCGGATTCTCGAAGATCCCGCGTTGGCGCGCGCACACGTTGGTCTCACCATACAGGTCGCCGAGACAGGCGAAATCCTCTACGAGCGAGCTAGTGAGAAGCGATTCACCCCGGCGAGCAACACGAAGCTGGTCACCGGCGCGGTCGGTCTCGCTGTTCTTGGGCCCGAATACCGGTGGAAGACTCGCCTCGTCGCCGACGGCCCGATCAAGAATGGAGTCCTGGAAGGCAACCTGTGGATCATTGGTGGTGGTGACCCTGCTCTCGAGCGTGATGAACTTCGGGCTTGGATCAAGCATCTGCAGATGGCGGGAATCCATCGCATCGAGGGCGACGTGATCGGAGATGACCGTATATTCACCCAGCCCATTTGGGGCGAAGGCTGGATGTGGGATGACTTGTACGCGGGCTGGTCTGCGGGAGTAAGCGGCCTTCAGCTCTCTCCCAACACGGTCAGCGCCGCCATCGTACCCGGTGCGCAACTGGGAGATGGCACGGAGCTGGTTCTGCGGGCAGAAGGCCCGTCAATTCCGGTCCAGAATCGCGTGCTTACCGGCGCGCCCGGATCCGAAGTCCGACTCCAGTTCGTCCCGCCGTCTGGAGGCGGCGATGTCGAACTCCGGGGCTGGGTTCCGCTCGGTCCCGACTCCGTTCGGCTCTACCTCGCCGCACCACACCCAACGCTCTATCTGCTCGACTGGATGCGCCGCCTGCTCTCCAGCGCGGATATCAAGGTCGAGGGCTCATTCCGCCGTGCCCTGGATGACGACTGGGCGGAAAAAGAATTCTGGAGCCACTCGTCTCTGAGCATTCCGTTCTCGCGATTGGTGGGCGACATGATGAAGCCAAGTGACAACCAGATGGCTGAGTCGATTCTGCGCACGATCGGATTTGAAGAAGGAAACGCCGGCTCGCCCGCGCAGGGGATTGCCGCTGTTGAATCTACGCTGTCGGATTGGGGAATCGAGCCCGGCGCCATCGACCTGGTAGACGGCTCTGGCCTGTCTCGCTACAACCAGGTTACACCGAACGGGATCGCTCGAATGTTGCGCGCCGTCTGGCGTCACCCGGATTTCAAGGCCTTCTACCACGGGCTGCCAATTGCCGGAGTCGATGGCACGATGCGCAGGCGACTTCTCGCGACTCCCGCATTCGACAACGTTCACGCCAAGACCGGGTCCATGTCGAGCGTTCGCGCCCTGTCCGGATACCTGGTCGATGGCAGTGGAGAGACGCTGCTGTTCAGCCTGATACTGAATGGTTACGACGCGCCCGGGTCTGTTGCAGTGGCGTTGGAAGACTTGCTCGTTGAGCAGATATCCTTGTACCGGCGGCCCATCGAACCGGGATGGCCGGAGCTTCGCGCCACACCGTGACTCCAGCCTCTCCGGACTGGCTGGACGCAGACCAGGCGCTCGCCCGGGTCCTTGCGCTCTGTCCGGAGCTGGCTGAGGAGACTCTGCATCTTGTGCAGGACGCCGGCAGCCTGAACCGCACACGGGCGGTCACAGCTGATGTGCTGGCCCTCATCGACCACCCACCATGGGACAACAGCGCGATGGACGGATTCGCCGTGCACGCCGCAGATGTCGGCGGCGCGAGCGAGACATCCCCGGTGGTTCTTCCCATAGCGCAGGACATTCCCGCGGGGTCGTTCCCCACCGGACCCCTCGCGCGAGGCACGGCCGCGAGAGTGATGACCGGTGCCCCGGTGCCCGCTGGCAGTACCGGTGTCATCAGGGTCGAGCACACGGATGGAGGGCCCGGTGAGTCGGTAGCCATTTCCCAGACGACGGACGCTGAACGAAACATCCGCAGCCGTGGCGAGGACCTCTCACCGGGCGACACCATTGTCACCGCCGGTGCCGCTGTCACGCCGGCCGTCGTGGGATGTCTCGCCATGCAGGGAATCGACCGGGTGACCGTGCGCCGTCGGCCGCGAATCGCCGTGCTGGCCAACGGTGACGAACTGGCGGATTTCGATGGAATCGAAGAGGTCCGGGCCGGTCGAAAAATCATGAACTCCAATAGTCATGCGCTGGCCGCA
>JBDHMQ010000086.1:0-9954 GCA_039656095.1 Gemmatimonadota bacterium
CATGTTGTTCAGCTTGTAGACGATGTGATCACCGTCACAGATCAGTCGATTCGCGACGCGGTTCTGTGGTGCTATCGACGACGGCTCGTCGTGGAGCCAAGTGGAGCTGCAACGCTGGCTGGATTGCTTGGTGGACGCGTGGAACTGGCTGACTCCGGCGAGACGATCGCTATTCTTTCCGGAGGCAATCTTGATCCCGAATTGCTGCATGGCTGGATCGCCGAGGAGCAACAGAGTGGCTGAGCTGTTCGCAGCGATTACTGCGTCCGTTCGCACGGCTGAGGCGGGAATGGACCAGGCGGTTCTGGAGGCTGGATATTTTCTGGGTCTGCGTATCTCGGGGTTACTGCCCCTCGTGATGTCGTCCCTGGATGACGACTCGACGCTCGACCGCATGATGGCATCCGCCAGCGCACTCGTGCTTACGGGCGGGGAAGACGTAGATCCGGCCTGGTATGGTGAAGAGCTTGATGGAGCTCGACGGGTCAGCACGGCCCGGGATGCCATGGAGCAGAAACTGTTGATCAGGGCTCTGGATCAGAAGATTCCTGTTCTGGCGATTTGCCGAGGAATGCAGGTGTTGAACGTCACGCTTGGTGGCACGCTTCACCAGGATCTTGCCAGGAATTTCGACGACTCGATCGACCACGACAGGTGGCGCGAATTCGACGAATTCGTTCACACGGTTCGTGTCGAGGGCGAAGAGCTGCTTGAAAACGTATGCGACAACAGCCAGACAGATCAGAACTCGGCGCATCATCAAGGCGTCAACCGTTTGGCCGGCGACCTCACACCTGTCGCCTGGGCACCCGATGGACTGATCGAAGCCGTAGAGTACAGGCGTCGGGGAGCTGCCTGGACGGCTGGCGTGCAATGGCATCCCGAGCGCCGGATTGACCGGGATTGCGGTGTGAACCGTCGTCTGTTTGAGCGATTTGGTGATGCGGTTCGAGGAATCGACGGTGTGAATGTTCCCAGGCTGGTGCCGTGACAGCTGCGCTATTGTTCGACGTTGATGGCACGCTCACTGATTCTGCCGGCGCTGGTAAGACAGCTCTGGGACCAGCCATGCTCGAGGTATTTGGAGAAACGGGTCCCATCCAGACGTTTGATTTTCACGGAAAGACTGACCCCGAGATCGTACGGGGCCTCCTGACGGATGCTGGCTGGAAGGATACCGATGTTGACGAAGACCTGGAGAATCTGTGGCCGGTTTACCTTGAGCGCCTGGCTCACGCATTGGACGAGCTGGGTGACCGGGCGATGCCTCTGGCAGGAGTGCTAGATCTTCTCGACCACCTCGCGCAGGATGAGCGCTTCGTATGCGGTCTTGTGACCGGGAATCTGGAGGAAGGTGCGCGACTCAAGCTGACAGCTGCCGGGTGTGCCGACAGGTTTGCGTTTGGAGGATTCGGATCCGATGCTGAGTTGCGCGCAGACTTGCCGCCCCTGGCCCTGGCCCGTGCCGCGATTCAGTTCGGGCGGACGTTTCCTGCGAAGGAGGCAGTAGTGATCGGCGACACACCCCGGGACATCATGTGTGCGAGAGCATCTGGAGCTCGCGTACTGGCCGTAGCCACAGGCCGCCACTCTATGGCGGAGCTCTCGGCCCATCGGCCCGATACCGTGATGCCCGACCTTACCAATTTCGATCGCGTGATGGAGTTTCTCTCCGGTGGCTGACGACGCCTTGCGGCTTGATGTTTTCGTCCACGGCGCTGGGGTCGAGCGCGCTGCAGAAGTGCGGCGAGAGGCCGATGGCATACGGTACGGCGGCCAGTTCGTACCGTGGCGCGAAGTGCTGTGGATTTCTCGGCGATCCGGGATGGTTCTGGTATTTGCCGAAGGTGTCAGCCTGGCCGTGCGGGCAACCGGCAAGGCGCTCAGCGATCTTGAGAGTTGGGTAGACAAGGGTGTGGACCAGACGGAGCTTCGCCGCCGTTTGATGAAACAGCTCGGCCATGAGGTAGTTCTGTTTATCGCTGGATCCGCCGTCGAGGGATCAATCAATGGCGTGCCGGTGCGCGGACTGTTTCTGGCGGCCGCAACACGGAGAGCTATCTACCTGCTGTCTGGTTCGAACCAGCACTCAATGGTCTGGCCAGTCGATCAGGTGAAACGTCAGGTAGCTCAGTCAGGAACGGCTGGCGGGGATTCGATTCTCCTGCTCAACGGCGACGATGAAATTCGGCTTCGCTACCTGTTTCCGGAGGAGATTGTGGCGCTTGCCACCGCCTGCCGGAAGAGTCCATCTGCGCCGCAGGTCACAACGAATCGGTCGCTGGAACTGTTCAGCCGAAAAGAAGTGTCTCCGCCCCCACAAGCTGACTTGCCGGAGTTTTCGGTTGCAGCCGGGGCGCTGCACGAGGTCGCCAGTCGGGCGGCGGCGCGGCGGCAAACGTGCCGGGCGAACTGCAGGTTCGGGCGCTTCTGGAGTTGGGGTTTTTCGAGTCGCACTTTCTTGAGCTAGGTGAAGTTGCATTGGGCCCCTTGCTGCTCCGCAAGTCGGCGGCGTCCACTGCGGACAGCTTGCGGAAGGCGGCGGAAGCGATGGATGCTGCGGGCCTGCAGGATGACACGCGCGCCGCAGTTGCCACGGCTGCCAATCGGATGCTGGAGGTGTTTAGTCGGGAAGCGGTGCGTATCGCGGAGATCCGGGGAGTTGATCTGCAAGACCGGGAGAAGCGGACGGCTCTGATTCCCGAGGCGCTACGCGAACGGCTGATCAAGCGAATGCAAGCGCCGTTCGACAGGCTGTGGTCTCGGTTTGGAAGCCTCGACAGCGAGGGCTACCTGTTGATCGAGGTGCTGGAGGAATACGAAGAAGGGTCGCCGGGTGAAGAAGATGGTCGCGTAGGAGAAGCGGCCGAGCAATGGAGGGCTACATTGGTTGAGGAAATTGAGAAGACGTGGTCCACGGAGTTGTTGCCGCGGCTGGTTCAGGTTGCGACCGAGGAACGCCAGGGTGTGCCTGAGTGGGTCCAGCTGTCAGTCCTGGGTATCGTGACATTGCTACTCGCGGTGGCACTAGTTTTCGTAATCATGGTATGAAGAAGCGTCAAATGGGGTGGGCGGATCCGAGCCGTATCCCGCAAATACTGCAAGGAGCGTGAGTTGGCGAAGAACAGAAGTCCAAAGAACAGGTCGGGGAAGGGCAAGCAGGCCGGGTCCAGCGGTGGACGTAACTTTTATCTCCTGCTGGGTGGTCTGGCCGTAGCCGGGACCGCCGCACTGCTGATGGCGCGTGACAGTGGTGGTGATATTTCGCCACTCGAGCCATTGAGCCTGGCCGAGACATCGGCCCCTGCAAGTGCTTCGGCCGGTGTTGCCATCGGTCCCTCAGATGCCCTCGTAACGATTATTGAATTCGCCGATTTCCAATGTCCGCATTGCCGCAATTTCAATGCGGTGACAGGAAAAGCGATTCGTCGGGATTATGCTGGTCCGACCGGTCCGATTCAGTGGATCAACTACGACTTTCCTCTGCAGCAGACATCGTGGGCGCCTGCGCTGGCGGCCAAGTGTGGTGAGCGGCAGGGGAAGTACTGGCAGATGCATGATCTGTTGTACGCCATGTCTGACGACTGGATCGGAAAGTCGAACCCCAATAGGACATTCATAAATCTGGCTGAGACCATCGGACTGGACGAGGATGCGTTCCGTGCCTGTCTGGACGATCGGTCCGGGCTTCAGGATGTCGGAGCTGCCCGGCGTTACGGAGAGAGCCTGGGCGTTAACTCCACACCGTCCATGTTCATTAACGGACGCCCGATTCCGGCGCAGCGGCAATACTTCACATATGCGGGTCTTGAAAAGCTGATCCAGGAGACGATCGCGGCGACCACATCCACTGAGTCAGACTGACGGTGACATCCGAAACGAGATATCGCGGCGCGGCGATACTTGCGCTGGCGGGTCTGTTTATATCCGTGTACCTGCTGCTTTATCACCTCGGGTACTATGGCGTGCTGTTGTGCGGTACCGGGTCGTGCGATGTCGTTCAGTCGTCCAGGTACGCAGACTTCCTAGGCCTTCCGGTGCCAGGACTCGGCGCCGCCTGGTACCTAGCGATGTTTATTCTCGGCCTGATGCTGGCAGGAAACAGCCTGGAAACAAGTTGGCCAGGCAAACTCGCCGCGGTCTTCGCGACGGGTGGCCTGGCCTTCTCGGTATACCTGACGGCCCTGGAACTGTTCGTGATCCATGCCATCTGCCGATGGTGTGTAGTGAGCGCAGTGCTCACCATCGGAATTTTTCTGCTTGTTGCCCCCTGGCGGCTTCTACGCCGTAGCCCGCCAGAATCCCTCGAGGGCTTCTCCGTCGAGTGATGCCTTGAGTTTGTCGAAGGCCCGGTTGCGGATCTGCCGGATGCGCTCCCGGGTCACGCCAAGCAATTCACCAATCTGTTCGAGCGTCATCTCTTCACCATCATCCAGCCCGTAGTAAAGAACGAGGATCTTGCGCTCTCGCTCGGTCAGGTAGCTCTCAAACATACGCTCGAGAAACTCCCGCTGGGCCTGCGCCTCGACATCCACCTCAATATTTGACTCATCGGCACCGGCGAAACGCTCCCCAAAGGAGGCGCTATCACGGTCCGACTTGTCGAGCGGCGCGTCCAGACTCAGCTCTGCGGATGCGACTCTGCGCAGGGCGCGAACCGTTTCTACCGGTTCCTTCATCTCGTCGGCGATCTCCCGATCCGTAGGCGATCTTCCGAGCTTCTGCGTCAGAGCCGTCTCGGTACGGGACAGTTTGACGAGATTGGAATTCTGGTTGAGGGGAATTCGTACGGAACGAGTCTGCTCGGCAAGTGCCTGAAGCACAGTCTGTCGAATCCACCACACCGCGTAGGAGATGAACTTTACGCCCTTCTCGGGATCAAACTTCTTCACGGCCTTCAGAAGTCCCTCGTTTCCGATGCACACCAGCTCGGCGAGGTTCAGTCCGCGACCTTGATACTTCTTTACGTATGAAATGACGAAACGAAGATTCGCTGTGACCAGGCGCTCTGCGGCCTGCTTGTCGCCTTCTCTGGCACGGCGAGCAATTCGCCGTTCCTCTTTAGGGTCCGAGATGAGCGGGTATCGTTCGACGTCCTGCAAGTACTGATCGAAAGAATCGAGGGCGCGTGAGTTGAAGAACATGTTTCTCCTACAAGATAATCTGGGGTCGGGTCGAAAAGATCGTTTCGCCCCAACCGAACCTAATCCCACAGTATACGGCAGGGATGGGTCAGAGTTCCAGTATTGTCAGTTTCTCAGTCCGGTTCACTAGCGACGCATGGCATCCCGGAGCCAGCGTTCGTCTTCATCATCGAGGTCTGAGGATGCTTCTTGACTCTCGGCAGTCGCAGCTCCGGAGCTCCACTTCTTGAATAGCATGATGAGCCATCCCGTCCCAAAAACCAGTCCGATCGCCGGTAATATATACACCAGCAGGTTCAATCCGATCGGTCTCGGTTTTAGAATGATCCAATCCCCATATGAAGCGACGAAGTACGAGAGAATCTGCTCCTCGTTCTCGCCCTGTCCGAGTCTCTCGCGAATTACCGCCTGCATTTCCTGGGCGATGCTCGAATTCGACTCCAGTACTGATTGACCGGAACAGACCGGGCATCGCAATTGAGCCGCGATCTCAGCGGCCCTGCCATCCAGGACTGCCGCGGCCGTATCCGTCAGGAGCGAGGTATCTTCCTGGGGCTGGGCTTCGAACAGCCTTTCCTGGGCACCAACCGGCGCCGCGACGGCCAGCAATACCGCTGCCAAACCCAATTGTCGAGAGCGATTCACTCTTCTGCCGGTGTGTCGGGCTCACCAGCCGGGATACCCGGGCCCGCGAGCAGTGAATCCACATTTGTCTTTACCGCGTTCCAGGTGAGCGGCCCGATGTACTTCATTCTTACTGTTCCGTCCCGGTCAATGAAAAACGACTCCGGCACGCCGTGAACGCCATAGTCGATAGCTGTTCGGATACCCGGATCCAGGACGTGTCGCCAGTCGTTGCCGAGCTGGTCCAGAAACCGCTGTGCATTGGCCGGCCTGTCGTCGTACACGACACCAACTACCTGTACGTCCTCTTCCGGCCAGGCACTGGCAGCCCGCATCAGCACGGAATGCTCAGCTCGACAGGGAATGCACCAGGAAGCCCAGAAGTTCAGCAGTACGACCTTTCCTTGCAGCTCGTCCAGAGAGAGTGAGTCTCCCTCAAGTGTTTCGAGGTGCCAGGCGGGCGCCGGCTGGCCAATAAACGGCGTCGGAAAGAAGTCCGGGTTCCTGACCAGTCCAAACAGCAGAATTCCAAGGGCTGGGATCGCGGCCAGCGGCAGTAACCAGCGGGCGCGCCCCCTCACGATGAATCCCCGGTGGGTGCAATAGCGAATGCACTCGCGGCAGGTGTTCGGTGGCGTTGGGGTGCAACAGACAGGATGGCGCCGATGCCAATGATCATGCCACCGATCCACAACCACGGAACGCCCGGGTTAACGATCACACGCACCGTAGCGAAAGCGGCATTGTCGCGGTCAAAAGCCATGAGCGTCAGATACAGATCTCCGTCGACGAACGACCGGACTGCAGGAGTAGCCACCGGCTCATTCGGTTGTTGCGAATAGAAATTCATCCTCGGCTCGATCGTACCCAGCATCCGGCCTTTTCGCGTAGCCGTGAATGCGCTGCTGACGACAACCCGGTGCGGTTCCTCGTACGCCCAGACCGAATCGAATTGAACCGTGTATTCACCGAGCACCATGTGCTCACCCTGGCGTAGAGTCGCCTCCCGCTCGAAACGCCACGTCCCCGATACGGCTAGTGCCACAATGATTACCACGATGCCTGCATGCACGATGTAACCACCGTACCGACGGTTGTTACGCGTCAGGATCTGTCCGAGCCCTCGCAGAAACCCGACACCTGAAATCCGTCGCCGGGCCGCGATGCCCTTGCCGAATTCGGTGACGATCGTGGTCATTACGAATCCAGCAAACCCGAACGTGATGAGAGGATACGGTTTGCGTATACCCACGGCGAAGCCTGTTGCCGCAACGATGAATCCAATCGCTACGGGGAGCATGAATGTGCGCCGAAGCTGCTTGGCCGTCGTACGTCGCCACGGTAGCGCGGGCCCGACTCCCATCAGAAACAGTAGGAGCAGGCCTAGTGGCACACTCACCATGTTGAAATAGGGCGGCCCGACGCTTACCCGATCGCCATTAATCGCCTCGATGATGAGCGGAAACGTCGTGCCCAGCAGAACCGTAAACGTGAATGCGGCAAAGATCAGGTTGTTCAGGATGAACGAACTCTCGCGCGACACGACACCGTCCAGCGAGCCGGGCGCATGAAGTCTATCGGCCCGCCAGGCGATCAACGTCAGGGAGACCAGCGTTACAAAGGCGATGAAGCCGAGGAACAGGGGGCCGATGGTCCCCTCCGAGAAGGCATGCACGGAGTCGAGGACCCCCGATCGTGTCAAGAACGTGCCGAACAACGTGAGCAGGAATGTCCCGACGATCAGGGTGAGATTCCACGTCTTGAGCATTCCCCGGCGTTCCTGAACCATGACCGAATGCAGGAATGCCGTCGCTGTCAGCCAAGGAAGGAACGACGCATTTTCCACCGGATCCCATGCCCAGTATCCACCCCATCCGAGAACCTCGTAAGACCACCAGGCACCGGCGATGATTCCGAGGGTCAGGAACGCCCACGGAGTGATGGTCCACCGACGCGTAGTACGGATCCACTCCTCGTCCACCTTGCCGCTCAGAAGCGCGGCAATCGCGAAGGCGAACGGGACAGCCAGACCCACCAGGCCGAGGTACAGCAGGGGCGGGTGCAGGCCCATCAGCGGATGATTCTGCAGCAGCGGGTTTGGGCCGGGTCCGTTGATGGGAACCGGAAAAACGGCGCCGAACGGGTTGGCCACGGTTGCTACCAGCCCATAGAAAAACAGGCCTATCACGCCCAGAACGCCAAGCGCAAAGGGTAACAGGCGCGACGTCGACCGGCGCTGGACGAATACTACCAGGGCTGTATAACCGGCGAGTATGAATGCCCAGAACAGGATCGATCCCTCGAGACTGCTCCACAGCGAGATCGCTGAGTAATACGCGGGAGTCTCACGGCTACCGACATGCGCGACGTACTCAACGCTGAAGTCGTGCGACAGGAGTGCCCACTCCATGCCAGCAATCGCCGTGGCCATGGCAAGAAATACAAACCCGGCTGCGTATTTGGCGCCACGCAGAAGTTCCGGGCTGCGCCGGAAGCCGGCGGCCAGCCCGAGGACGGCAAGCGCAGCGGATCCCAGCCAGGCCGCCATGACGGCGGCGGAGCCGATCTGGCTGATCATGTCAGTGTTACTCCGCGTCTGCCGGTCGGATAATCGACTCGTACATGGTCTCAGGTATCGAGTCGCCGTGTGGGGCCTTGTACTCGTTGGAGTGCTTGACCATCAGGTTCGTCGCTTCGAAAACTCCGTCTTCCTTCATCGACCCCTCGATGACCACGCCGATGCCTTCTCTGAACATGGAAGGTTGGGCGCCGATGTAACGTACGTTGACTTCTCCGACGCTATCCTGCACCGCAAATATCAGGTCCAGTTCTTCGGCATCCCACGACACGGACCCGGGCTTGACCTGCCCACCCAGCCGGAGTGGCTGATCTACAGCATCTGTCCCTCGGGCGGCGAGCTCGCTCGGTGTCAGGAAGTACACGACGTTATCAGTCAGTCCACCCATTACCAGCATTCCGATCGAAGCGACGACGGCCAGTATGCCGAAACCCGCCCACAGCTTTTTTGAACCACTCATATCTATTCAGTCTCCTGCGAAGCCAACTGTCGTTCGGCCTCGGCGAGTCGGCGCCGGGTACGCCAGGCGTACACAATCAGCGACAACCAGATTAGTCCGTATCCAGCGACCGTGTATTCCATTTCAGTCGCTCCTCTTCTCAAACATCATACGCCTCCAACGCCTCGAGTTCCGCCTCGACACGCGCAAGTCGAGATCGTTGCGCAACCAGATAGGCAAACATCAGCAGAAAGGCGACAAAATTCAGCATCCACGTCCAGAGGATTTCGCTCGAAACCGACCGTGGACTCGACGGTGGCTGATGCAGCGTTCGCCACCAGACGACTGACAGATAGACAATCGGGACCTGAATGAAGCCGAGAATGCCTACCACGGCCGACCAGCGGGCCCGGCTGTCCGGGTCGTCGGTGAATCCCCGGATTGCCAGGTACCCGACGAACACCGCCAGCAACAGAGCGGTTGACGTCAATCGTGCATCCCAGGTCCACCAGACACCCCAGGTCGGTTTTCCCCATATCATGCCTGTGGCCAGCGTCAGGGCGATAAACACGATCCCGACTTCGGCACATGCCGCCGCAAATCGATCAAAGCGCTGATCCCGCTGCACGAGGTACAAAACGCTTCCGATAAACACCAGGAAAAACGCCAGGAATGCCGTCCACGCTGCCGGCACATGCACGTACATCAACCGCTGCACATCGCCCATTTCAGCATCTGCCTGGACGATGAACAGACCGACGATGCTGCCGCGCGGCTATACCTAGCCACGCCACGAGTGGTGATCTGCGACCCACTTATTCCTCCACAGCGATCGGAAAAATCCATGTACAGACAACGAAGAAAGTTACATCGTACGCGACCATAAGGCGAACCCAGACGACCACTTCACCCAACGGGTTTCCGTCCAGAATCAGCTGTGTAGAGTTCACTGCCCCGAGGAGGGGAGGAATCAGCGCCGGGATCAGAAGTAGCGGCAGCAGAATTTCTCTCGCGCGCAGGTTGAGTGTCAGCGCCGCATAGAAAGTTCCGACGACTGAAAAACCGACTGTGCCCAGTATGGCGATCCCGGCAAGCGGAAGAGCATGGCGCGCAATTTCCAGCTGGAACAGTACGGCCGAAGCGGGAAACAGGATCATTTCCATGGCCAG
>JBDHMQ010000087.1:0-7293 GCA_039656095.1 Gemmatimonadota bacterium
GTCGGCATACGGCGATCTCTCGAGACTCGACTACGAGACCACCGACCTCGGCAGGTGCTGATTCTTGGAGCGGGGGGAGCGGCCGCTGCGGCCGGTCTGGCTGCGGCGCAATTGGGTGCATCAGATGTGCACATTGTCAATCGAACACCAGGTCGGGCACGACTACTCGTTGAGAGGTTGACGGCGGCGGGAGTGAACGCTTCTGTCTTGGAAGATCGGCCTTCGGCAGAGTACGACGTGATTATCAACGCGACCTCACTTGGGCTACACGAGGGGGACGCGCTTCCGTTGAGTTTTGAGGGGGTGTCAACGGGCCTGGTTCTCGATCTTGTGTATGGGCTGCGGCAGACTGCATGGACCCGGATGGCCGATGCTGCCGGTATGGATTGGATCGATGGTCGGGAAGTGCTTCTTCACCAAGCCGTCGCATGCTATCCACTGTGGTTCGGCACGGAAGCGCCCATAGAGCACATGCGTAGCGCCCTGTTCGACGGGGTACGCTGACCGGTCGACTAGTGAGCGCGGGTAAGCTCTTAACTAATGTCGTTCGCATGTTGGATCAGTTGCTACCACCGGGCTGCTCAGTATGTGGTGTGGGAGTCCCGCCGGGCCCTCCTCTATGCATTGTGTGTGATTCCAGGATACGAACCATCCCGCTACCGCTTTGCACAAGATGCGGTGCTACCACGACCTCATCGCAGGGCGCGAGCGGTTGCGATTTGTGCGACTCGTGGCCGACCGGGTTGTCAGGGTCTGCATCTGCTGTGATGCATGTGCCGCCCGCCGACCTGTTGATAGCCGGGCTCAAGTATCGGGGCTGGACCGGCCTGGCTCCCGTCCTGGGACTGCTTATGCTGAGGCCGTTGGCGCATCTGGCAGGTAGCCAGACCGCCGTTCTCGTACCAGTTCCAATGGACCCGATCAAGCGTCGAAGGCGCGGATTCAACCAGGCCAGTCTACTGGCTGTCGAATTGAGCCGACTGTCGGGATTTCCCATCGTGGAGGCTCTCGGGCGGCGGTCTGCGACTCGTCGCCAGGCAGAATCGGGGCGAACGCAGCGATTCGAGAACGTTCAGGGGGTCTTCTATCGGAGGCCCGATGTGAAACTGCCTGCCGGGAGTATCGTTCTCATCGACGATGTCCTTACTACGGGGGCAACGGCAGCGGCTTGCGCCAACGTGATTAGTGAGGCGGGCCACGATTGTCTGGGAGTCGTGACCTTTGCCCGAGCACTGCAACGTCCCGACGAAAGGTAGAGCGATGGTCTGGAATTCGCTCCGGGGGTTGTCCGAACGACACTCACAATGCAAGGTATTGCGCCGGGCGGAGAGGTTTGGGCCGCCCGTAATTCAACACTCGCCAGGGGTGGAGTTTCATGTCGGTTAAAATAGCAATCAACGGTTTTGGCCGAATCGGTCGAAATGTTCTTCGTTCCGCGCTTCTCGGGGGTCGTACCGATATCGATCTTGTAGCGATAAATGATCTCACAGATGCCGCGACGCTCGCGCATTTGTTCGAATTCGACTCCGTGCATGGCCGTTATCCCGAGACTGTCACGGTAGACGGCTCTACGATCGTTGTCGGTGAGGAGCGGTTCGAGGTTTTGTCCGAACGAGATCCGGCGAATTTGCCGTGGGATGATCTCGAAGTCGACATCGTCATCGAGAGCACAGGCATCTTTCGCAAACGCCAGGATGCAGCCAAGCACATTCAGGCAGGAGCGAAGAAGGTGCTGATTTCGGCCCCGGCTCCGGATCCAGATCTGTCTCTGGTGATGGGCGTGAATCACGGCGACTACGATTCATCCAAACACGATATTGTATCCAACGCCAGTTGCACCACGAACTGCGTTGCCCCCGTAGTGAAAGTGTTGTTGGAAGAATTCGGGTTTGAGCGTGGCCTGATGACGACGGTACACAGCTATACCAACGATCAGTCGATACTGGATCTTCCGCACAAAGACCTCCGACGTGCGCGGGCGGCAGCTGTTTCAATCATTCCGACGACAACGGGTGCAGCCAAGGCTACGGGACTTGTGTTGCCTGAAGTGGTTGGAAAGCTCGACGGAATGGCCATGCGCGTTCCCACTCCCGACGTCTCCATAGTGGACCTGGTTGCCGTGCTTGGCCGGGAGACAACGGCAGAGGAAGTCAACGACAAATTCCGAGCGGCTGCTGCTGCTGGTTCTCTCAAAGGAATCCTGGACGTCGAAGATCGCCCGCTTGTTTCTGTTGACTACACAGGGAATCCGTTTAGTTCGATTGTCGATTCGGCGCTGACTTCAGTCATGGGCGGCACGCTCGTGAAGGTGATTTCCTGGTATGACAACGAGTGGGGATACTCGAGTCGTTGCGTCGATCTGGCTGCGATGATGGGCGAGCAACTGTAGCCCCGAGAACTGTCATGAGAAAACGCTCAGTCCTGTCTCTGGAGCCGGCCATGCTGACAGGCCGGCGGGCTTTGGTTCGTGTGGATTACAACGTACCGCTGAGTGAGTCGGGGGACGTTGCCGACGTGGCGCGTCTAGAGGGATCGATACCGACACTGAACCATCTGGTTGACCGTGGCGCACGGCCAATACTCTTGTCGCACCTTGGCCGTCCGGGAGGCAAGGTCGTGCCCGAGGATTCCCTGGAGCCTGTCGCTGCAGTTCTCGAGGAGTTGATGGGGCGTCCCGTTCGCTTCTTTCCGGCTACGGATACAGACGAAGCGGTGGAATCGACTCGCATCCTGCCCCAGGGCGAGGTGCTGCTGCTGGAGAATACTCGCTTCCTGCCCGGTGAGACTACGAATGATCCTGGACTCGGTCAGCGACTGGCGCGTCTCGGTGACTTCTATGTCAACGATGCTTTTGGTACGTCCCACAGGGCGCACGCTTCAGTTGTCGGAGTGCCATCCAGCTTGAAACCTGCCGTGGCGGGTCTGCTTGTTGAAGCGGAACTCAATGCGCTCACCAGGCTTCGAGATGATCCCGCCCGTCCCTTCGTGGTGGCGTTCGGTGGGGCAAAGATCAGCGACAAAATTCCGCTCATGGAATCATTCCTTACACGTGCTGACCGCATCCTGATCGGTGGTGCGATGGCCAACACATTTCTGGCTGCGCTGGGCAGACCAACGGGCAAGTCACTCGTTGAATCCGAAGCGATCGGGATTGCATCCGACCTGTTGGCTCGCGCACCCGAGGTACTCATGCTTCCTGAAGATCTGGTTGTCGGGGAACCGGGAACCACCGGATCGACCAGGGTCGTACCCGCCGATGAGATTCCTGCTGCCCTTGCCGCTTATGACATCGGACCTGCCACACGGGAACGGTTCTCAGCGGTTATTTCCACAGCCAGAACATTTTTCTGGAATGGACCGATGGGATGGTTTGAGGCCACAGGGTACGACATGGGAACGCTTGACGTTGCGCGAGCTGCGGCCGTTGCGTCAGAGTCTGGCGGGTTCGCGGTAGTCGGTGGAGGGGACTCCGCTCGGGCGATCAGAGAGGCCGGCCTCGACCAGCGTGTTTCTCATGTGTCAACGGGCGGCGGAGCTTCTCTGGAGTACCTGGCCCACGGAACCCTACCTGGACTTGAGGCGCTTGATGACGATCAATCATGATCCCCGGCCGCTGTTTGCGGCAAATTGGAAGATGTACAAGGGTCCACGAAGTACGCGTGAATTCTTACGTGACTTCATGCAGCTCTATGAGATCAGAGATGATCGACGGGTAGTTTTTTTTCCATCGTCGATCAGTGTCGAAGCATTTGCACTAGCCACAGAGCCCCGTCCGGATATTGGACTGGGAGTTCAAGACGTTCATTCGGAAGACAGCGGTGCCCACACCGGGGCTATTTCGGGGAGCATGGCGGTCGAAGCAGGCGCAGGGTGGTCACTCGCTGGTCACTCTGAACGGCGCATAGAGTTTGGGGACGATGACACAATCGTATTGAACAAGACGCGACGAATCCTCTCGTCGGGTCTTGCCCCCATCGTGTGCGTTGGTGAGACGTTGGATGAGAGGGATAGTGGCCGACTCGCAGAAATTCTTGCCAGACAAATTGGCTCAGTGCTGTCCGGTCTTGATGCCGCGAATCACCATCTACTCACTTGGGCGTACGAGCCGGTCTGGGCCATCGGGACGGGTCGTACTGCCTCTCCGGCGGATGCTTCGGAGGCTCATGACATCGTTCGTACTGCTATTGCCACACACGCCGGCGACCTGACTGCAACAAAAGCCACTGTTCTGTACGGTGGCAGCGTGAAACCGGGCAACATCAACGACCTGATGGAAGTTTCTGGTGTAAATGGTGTATTGGTAGGAGGTGCCAGCCTGCAGCCGGTTGATTTTGCAGCAATCTGTAACTGTTCAGGTGCCTGATTGCGTTGACGGTGGTCTGCTACCGGAGTAGCTTCGCGGATTCTTGAATCAAGTGAGAAAGGCCTGATGCTTACATTTCTTATAGTTCTGATATCTCTGGTGGCAATGTTCATCATTCTGATCGTCCTGCTTCAATCCGGGAAGGGCGGTGGGCTGGCAGCAGAATTTGGTGGTGCATCTTCATCGACTGATTCGATCGTAGGTGGTCGCCAAGCTGCAACTATGCTTACACGAGCTTCGTGGATCAGTGGAGGACTGTTCCTCGTCCTTGCATTGTTGGTTGGTATTCTATCTTCGAGGTCGACCACGGCACCGTCTTCTATCCTGCGGTCTGAGTTCCAGGCTCCGACGGGAACGCCGGCATCCGTGCTTGATTCAGAGAGTGGCCTGTCCACTCCGGTCCCCCTTGATGGTTCAGATGCCACATCGGCTGACACACCGGCGGAGGAGCCAGCGGGAGACGAATCCGTAGACTAGTTGAAGCCTGTTGGAGCTTTCCTGGCCGGTTGAAATGGACGGGTATCCGGAATGTCCAGGAACTCTAGAAACTGACCTCGGTTCTGCTCGTCTTCTATCCAAGTTCCGAAGTTGGATTCGATACTTTTCGGTCTGATCCCCCGCCGTTCTGTTGCAGTGCGGATTGCCAGCTCGTTGGCATACTCGTTCTTCGGGTGACCGTCATGGCCGCGGACCCATCGCCACTCAACCTCATGCTGTGCAGCCTGGCGGCATAGGCGCTTCCATAGCTCGACATTCTCGATGGGACCGCCTTTTCGTCGCCAACCACGGGCGGCCCAGCCATGCACCCATTCTTTCATACCATTGACGAGGTATTGGCTGTCAGAGGTGAACACGACCTTACAGGGTCTTCGGAGCGCTCGTAGACCCTCTATGCCCGAAACAATGGCCATGCGGTTGTTCGTCGTGTCAGCCTCAAAATGGGCAAAGTCGCGACGACGCCACCCAGTGCGTTCGCTGAACTGCTCGATCAGACCTGCAGCGGCACCGGGCCGCGCAGTTTCTTTGAACTGGTTGCCGAGGCAAGACTCGTCGGCGAAGATATAGACCAGCTGATCGTCCACGGTCGCTCCTGAAGGTGACCTGATTGACACACGAACCATAACGGATGGTGGACGTGCCCCTCACGCAAGACGCTGCCGGGATCCTGCTGCTCGAAGACGGCACGGAATTCACTGGCCGAATCGCCTCACACACATCGTGCACCGGCGAACTCGTGTTCACTACTAACATGAGTGGTTATCAAGAAGTCCTGACCGATCCTTCGTTTGCAGGACAGATTGTCGTGATGACATCACCGATGATTGGTAACTACGGCGTGAATGCCTCGGATGTTCAATCAGATCGACCGTGGGTTGCCGGGTTCGTCGTCCGCGAGTTGCGAGAGAGCTCTGATGGTTGGCGTGCGGAGGCATCGCTACCGGATTACTTGAGGACGCACGGGATTCCGGTGCTGCACGGTGTGGACACTCGAGCCGTGACGCGGCACATCCGATCTTTGGGAGCGATGCGTGCACTGATCGCTCGGGCAGATATCGATCGGGGGGACGCCCGGGCGCGCCTGGAGTCCGAACCCGAGATGCTTGGTCGTGATCTGGCCTCCGTTGTATCGACATCAGTGCCATACGTATTAGAAGCAAGGGGCGAGACGATTGGCGAAGTCGTGTGCCTCGACCTTGGAGTCAAGCGAAGCAGTCTGAACCTGCTTTCGGCAGAGGGCTTTCGTGTACGAGTCATGCCAGGCAAGTCGAGTCTTTCGGAAGTAATGGCCGCCAAGCCAGCCGGCCTGTTTGTTTCAAATGGCCCTGGCGATCCTGAAGCAGTTCATGGCGTCGGATCGGTGATTCGAGAGGTGGCCGCTGCCGGAATTCCCGTGTTCGGAATATGTCTGGGATGCCAGCTCGTGGCGCGCGCTTTTGGTGGCCAGACGTATAAACTGCCATATGGACACAGGGGCGGGAATCACCCCGTCCGGCGACTGGATTCTGGTGCCGTTGAGATTACCTCACAAAACCACGGCTTCGCGGTCGTCGAGGACGACGGCGTCGTGGTGGGCGCCCCGGACCTCGAGATCACACATCGCAACCTGAATGACGGTACGGTTGAAGGCCTCCGGCATCGAAATCTCCCGGTGTTTGCCGTTCAGTATCACCCGGAAGCAGCTCCCGGCCCGCATGACAGCCGATATCTGTTCGACCAGTTTATTGAACTAATGTCTGCAACTCGCGCAGTGCCAACCGGTTGACAGCGATTCTACATCCAGAGTAACTTGGGGGTGTATCGGCTGTCGCACCGGGACCAATCCGTTTGAGTAACGAGGCTACTGGCAGTGAAGCGACGAACAGGCTTTTTGGCCATTGCACTCATCCTGATTCTGTTTGCATCCGGGGTATATGTGTCGCTGCGTCTCATGCTTGGCTCAGCACCGTCACCGTCCATTGCACTGGGTGGTCGCATCGCCGTGCTTCCCATTACCGGGGTGATTGAATCAGAGCGACAGTTTGTTACCCGCCTCGGGCAGTTTGCTGATGACAGGTCCGTCCGTGGATTCTTGATCGAAATTCGCTCGCCCGGTGGTGGTGCGGCTGCCTCTCAGGCGATCTATGAGGCACTGCGACAGTTTCGCAATGAAGACGAGCGTCCTGTCATTGCATGGATCGGAGCAGTCGGGGCATCGGGGGGGTACTATGCAGCGCTACCCGCAGATTCGATCCTTGCCCTGCCGAGCTCGATCACCGGGTCTATCGGTGTAATTATGAAGCTCCCGAATGCCGGTGAACTCTTGCGACGTTGGGGCGTTGAATTTGAGGTCATCAAGAGTGGTGAGAACAAGGAACTCGGATCCAGTACGCGTGCCCTGACGGAGGGCGAGCGTGCAGTTCTCCAGACGCTCATTGACGATACGTATGGAC
>JBDHMQ010000088.1:0-14125 GCA_039656095.1 Gemmatimonadota bacterium
GTCGAAGTCGCCGTAGTCGACGTAGAACTCGCCATCACCCAGGTACGGCTCGATGTCGAGGCCGAACACGTCATCAATCACCGCAACCTGCGGATACCATTGAGCGATGTTGAACACCTCGTTGTCGAGGTGGCCATTACGGAAACCGCCCCCTCCCGAGACCACGAACGACCAATCAACCTCCAATTCCAACTGAGAACCCGGTGCCAGCGGCTCGGATAGCCGAATGGCAAGCAGCGTGCTGAGGGGCAGATAGCCGGACTCCTGGTTGAAGGTCCGTTGGGTCAGCTCTTTCAACTCCGCCCCAGCAATGGAAATCCGGGTCAACTCCATGCCCCCGGTCAACTCGACGGTACGATTTCGCTCGACACCCTCCGCAAACACGTTCTGATACATCCGAAGGGCCACGACCGGAATCGCAACCGGAGATCCGTTGTGGATTGTAATCGTCTCAGAACCCGTGATCTCGGCAGTAGCCGGGTCGAGCTGGACATCAATGGAATAGTCGACCCGCTGCTGCCAGTAATTGGGTCCCGGGCGACCATCGACCGAACGCGTTCCTGCTTCCAGCGCACGCGTGTACGCGCCAGGCGGCTGTACAACAGGAAACACGGGCACGTCGGTGACGAGACCGTCACCGGTTGCTGGAGTCGCAGAATCCTGGGCCTGAACACCTTTTGGCGCGACGACCAACAGTGCTGCTATGGCGAAACCGCTAATCAGCGGCCGGATCGAAATTTTCATTACTACTCCCATGTTTATCATCCCCCACACCCATCTATCTGTACACCTGTACACTTAGAGATCGAAACTACCCATCGCACCACGGCCGGCCAAACTTTATTCGAACTCCGTCCAGCGCAGCAACGGCAATAGCTGGAAGCGCCCATCGTGGCGCCAATCCGCTGGCGGCCAGGCCATCTCGCCGACGGGGACCATCCGGCTGACGCCCCACTCGACCGCCAACTGCTCAAGCTTCCCGTGCGTCTCGGTATCCAATCCGGCCACTCCTAATGCCTGGACTCGTCCTTCAAGTACCGCGCTGAGCTTTCGAAGGTCATCCAGGCTGGCCGCCCGGGACGCCCAGACCGTTCTTGGGAGACTTTCGCTGTAAGCGCTCAGCCCGGCCTGATACAGCAGTGTCCAGCCGAGGTCGTCCGCTCCGAGTGCCCGCTTCTCGTCACCTGCAGCAAACTGGTGCGTCGCCCGCGCGGCCCGAATGGCAACCGCTTCAGACTCACAAATCGGGGAACCGGGTGAACGGGCCGATTCAGCACCAAGCGCCGTTGCTAAGCGTTCGACAGTGGTTGTGGCCTGTCGATGGCTTGAGGAATCACCAAGCAAAAACACCAAGCGCGGAGATACGCACCCCGCCTGGTCGTAGGCGCAGACATCACGCGCCAGGGCAGCGAGTTCTTCATCAGAGACGGCAGGGCCCAGACAGGCAATGCCGAGCCGAGGCCCATATTCCACGAGCGGGATCTCAGGCGGCGTGCGGGCACGAAGACCTCTGACGGCCTCACCTCCTCCATACACAATTACTTTACCGCTTCGCTTGGTCCACTCATCGGCAGCCGGGCTTGGCTGGTTCGCCGGCCACCAGGTCGCGGCGATCGTTGCGGCCAAGGCGGGGTCCTCTTCGTGGAGCGCTCGGGCGAGCAGACCAACGAGATCTGGTTCGTCCTGGGGAAGCTTGCACAACACGGCCGAGCGGACCAGCAGTCCCCGCAGCACTGCAGTTACGGCAACTCCGGGTACGTTGCCGGCCAGGACGAGGAACAGTGCGGGTGGTCCGATTGCCTGCCGCCGTCTGCCTGGATGGCCTGCGTCGGACTGCGGGTGATCGAGCAGTGCTGGGTCTCCTAACTCACTGCGGACAAGGGACATCAGACCCTCCTCCGTCCAGCCGATTGCGCTGGATGCGAGCAAGTCCCTGGCGACCTGGAGCGGCCAGCCCCCGGATGCGTGGAGGGCAGTGACTGCCTGGGCCCCGATCGAATCGGCAGGGTCTGCCAGACGAAGCGCCGCCCTGGAAATCGAGGCAGCTACGTCCGCTATTCCATGCGTATCGCGGGCTGCAAGAGCAGCGGACCGGGCCTCCTCCGCGACGACCGCGGCGTCGGGGCCATTCAAGGCCGCGACGATGAATGGTGTCCCGGCAACGGTTATACCTTCGTGGTAGACTTCAGGCCTGTTCGTACTGTCGAGGCCTGGCAGCCATGCAGGCTCCAGTGTCATCTCTGCGCTCCCAGGAGCTCAGCCGTAGCCAGTGAACAGCCCCTGGGTGGAGCTCCCGGGGTCCGTCCAAGCCACTCGATCGCGTCTCCATCGGCGAGACCTCGATCCTCGGTCAAAACGGCCAGCACGCTACCAACGTTGGCCAGGTCATAGTGACACAGGAGTCCGGGTTCTCCCGGCTGCTTCTCCGTCAATGTCACCGGATCCAGAACCCGGGTCCGCAACCAGGGGGGTCCGATCAGGCCCGTGGCATCCAGACCGATGGCATATCTCTGCGACAATAGCTCCGTCATCCCGAATTCATTTACTACGGCTGGCTCGTCCAGTCCCAGGCGGGACAGAAGCTGAGATATCATTGCCTGTCGATCGAAACCAGGTTGTCCCTTGGCGCCACCTGTATCCATGAGGCGGGAATTGGCCGGAAGAGCGACGGTGAGGTCGTTTCGCTGGAGACAGCTGAGCAAATCCGCGCATGCCAGCGTCGTTCCAAGCACTACCACTGGTTCATCGCCTGCGGCGGCTGCCTCAAGCTCCTGACACACCAGCTCATCGGACAGGCCGCCCGTGGGGTCCAGTCGTACAGATCCGGGCACCCCGAACCGCGACAACACTTCGTCAAACATCCAGGCGAGGGAAGAGTCTGCCACAGGCTGAAAGGGCGGATGGACCACCAGGAGACGCGCCGAGTCGTGGCCAGCCAGGACCGAATGGCGGAAGGGTCCGGCCAGGGCCGCCCGATACGTGTCTGACCGCCTGATCGGGTGCATGCCGCGTCCCGCCTCACCATGCGTGGTGCCACTCGTCCGGAATCGCAAGCAAGTATCGGCTGGTTCGCCGACGATCAGGTCTACGGACCGGAATGCAGCAGTGGGAGCAGCAGGGATGTCACACCAGGAGCCTACGGACCCGGGACTCGCCCCGATCGCCCGGCAATAGCGACCGTACGGGAGATTGGTATCAAACTGGAGAGCGAAGATTTCGAGCGCCAGCTCGTCAAACCGCGATTCGGGCCAGGGTATCGGCTCATGATCCCAGGCCTCGAACGCAAATTCGAGGGTTTCGGCCAGGGCCAGGAACCGGGAAGTATGTGTCGCAGGCATGTGGCAGTTTCGCCACCCATGCGCCTGCGGACAAGCTGCGGTCAGCGTCCGGCGAGCCGACCCGTGTGTGATATTCCTTTACGTATCCACTTTACTTCGACACCGTCACCCTCCGCCGATGCCGCAAGGTGCAGGAACATAGACATATCCAGATCTTCATGTCCCCCGACTTCGATGACGACGTCACCACCACGCAAGCCAAGTGTCGCAACCGGCGTTCCCGGAATCACCCGCAGTACCAGCAGGCCTGATTCAACCTCAAAGTACTCCGCCAGCTCAGGCGTCAATACGCGGAACTCAGCCCCGCCCAAGCGAACCGTAGCCTCCGGAACACCCGACAGTACCGCACCAACCCGCGGGGCCCTGGAACCAGGCGTCTCGGGAGATTCCCTGGTTCTAACGGAGTACGAGTATCCGGCCGGGATCTCTCCGCGACTTTCCAGCGCGGCACGGCGCTCTACGAGCAATTCCAATTGCTCGCGGGCCGCAGCCATTGATTCCACCCGAATCGTCTCCAGTCGGCGCGCCAACTCCGGATTGTCCAGAACCAGGGTACGGCGAACCGCCTCACCAATCTCATCTACAGCTATTTTCACCGCGAATTCCTGAACGCCTTCGAGCAGGTTCTCTGATAGTTCGACCAGGTGACCCTCAAGTTCCGTCAGCGTTACGGACTCACCGTCCACCATGAGGGTCGCGTGCTCACCGTCCCCCACATGAACCTGCATACTTCCGGCTACATCCGGACTGAATACCACCCACCCGTCCGCCGACGGGGGGCCGTCTGACTCCGGGCCAAACTGAAACTCCGTGATCTTCCCGGAATCGTCCCGGAGCCGAAACACGTTGAACCCGGCACGCGATACCGCCGCACCAAATGCCGTGACATCACCGCTTCGGGAGCGGACACGCACGTTGCCCTCACGAGCACTGGGAATCGCACGCAGTGTAGAACGGCCCGATTCACGGCCCACTTCGATATCGATTGGAATGCCGGCACGCAGCTGAGACAGCGAGCGTCGACCCGGCTCGCTGAGCAGCGAGACGCCGTCCAACATGAGAAGCGTATCGCCAGCCAGAATCCCGGCGATGTCCGCAGGACTGCCATCAACCACGGCCCGTACGCGGGGCGCTTCATCACAGGCACCGCGCACGTTTGACTCGATTTCGCAACCCGTCTCGAGGTACACGCCCAGTCGGGCACCCGGCGCCCTCATAAAGACACCACTGACTTCAACCGCAGGCGCAGCCCGATCCTGGGCCCTCGCAGAGCCTGGAGTCATAGCGGCAGCAAAACCTACCGCGACGCTTACAGCAAGAATTTTCCGGTCCATGTTCAATACTCCATCGAAGCCTGGCGCAGCGTCTGATCAAACTGGCCGGCCAGGGTTTCACGTTCATCCACTACATCAAACAGAAAATCGTTGAGTCATCGGCTACAGCGGGGCCCACAGGTCCAGCATCGCGTAATTCCCGCAACCGACCGACTTGCTGCAAATAATCACCAAATTCACTCGGTTCACTGCCATCGGCCGCATTGGCTCCCGGGTCGATCGTCGCCGAGGCCAGGTTTGTACTGGAATCGCTACCGTTCGGCCCCGTCGGGGCTATCATCCGACCGATGCCCAGGCCGCCCAGGAACAGCAGGATTATCGCGGCCGCCGCCATGGGAGTCGTCCAGAAGGAACCAAACCACGCCCCAGAAATCTGTTTGGGAAGTCGGGCGCGGATCGCAGCCCACTCACCGGCCGGCGGAGACAACTCCGGCAGCCCGGATAGGGCCATTCGCATCCGGCTCATTCCCTCGAATTCGCGCGCGCAGTCTTCGCACCCGTCGAGATGTGCGAGACCTCCGGCCACGGCTCCTGGCTCGTCCAGGAGTGCCGCGATCTGTTCGCGAGTCAGATGATTACCCATGATTCCCTGCTTCATTCTGTCGCGGCTGCGGATCCAACAGTGCAACACGGTTCTATATCCCTCCGGCAACATGTCCATTGCCTTCGACAAAATTCGCTGGTTCAGACCCGATTCGTCTGGCTGCTGAACCGGCAACTTCAAGTCCGGTGATGTCTCGAGCTTTGACCTCCGCCCCAAAGAGCGGATCTGGTTCACCGCCGCATTCACGGCCAATCGGTGCATCCAGGTGCCAAAAGCTGCGTCCCCGCGAAACAGGTGCAATTTCTCGAAAGCACGGACCCAAGCGTCCTGCGACACGTCCTCTGCGAGATGGTCGTCACCGACCACCCGACGTACGACTGAGTAGACTCGCCCCGCATGTGCGGAATAGAGCGCCCCCATCGCACGCTGGTCACCTCCGCGCGCTGCTTCTATGAGCTGTGCTTCAGTCACTTCGAGCCTTTCACACGGACGAGTGTGCTCTGCACCAGCCTGGCCTACAAAGAGTGGGCGGGTTGTCACGCCGTCCGTAAGTATGACGTGTACGCCGACCGCGAATATTACGCATTGCGGAACCAGGCGACCCTGATGGACGCCTCCCCACTCTACAAGTACGACATCGAGGGTCCAAACGCTGTCGATCTGCTTGGTCGCGTGATGGTGCGCGACTTTTTGGACTGGAAGATCGGCCGAGTAGGCTATGTCTGTTGGTGCGACGATCGCGGAAAAGTGCTCGATGATGGGACCGTGACCAGGCTTGGTGAGCAACAATATCGAGTCACCTCTGCAGAACCCGCCCTGCGTTGGCTGAGGATGAATGCGCGGGGACTCGATGTGCAGGTCACCGATGTCAGCCGTCACATCGCCGCCCTGGCTCTCCAGGGGCCGTTGGCTCGCGAGATCCTGCGTCCCGTTGTGGGTTCGGGATTGGACGACTTGAAGTTCTTCCGCGCCATGCCCGTGAGATTTACGGTGAGCAGGGGCACCGCCGAAGGGGTCGTGACCCGAACCGGTTTCACGGGCGATCTGGGCTATGAACTCTGGATGTCGAATGAGGACGCGCTCGGCGTGTTCGACGCGGTGATGGAGAGCGGCGAGCCCCTTGGACTCATCCCGATGGGACTCGACGTGCTGGATGTCGCCCGCGTTGAGGCAGGCTTCGTCCTTGGAAGCGTGGACTACACGCCGGCAAACCATGCATTTATCGAGAAACAGAAGTCGTCTCCTTACGAACTCGGTTTTGATTGGATGGTAAGGCTGGAGCGAGACCCGTTCGTCGGCCAGGAAGCCCTGCGGAAAGAGCAGGAAACCGGCCCGTCGCGACGGCTGGTCGGTCTGGAAGTTGATTGGGATGAATTCGAGGCCATCTACGAGGGCTTCGGCCTGATCCCTTACCTCGAAACGGCCACATCCCGCGAGGGCGTCCCCCTGTATCGAGGCGGGCGGCAGGTCGGCTATGCCACGAGCCGGGCCTGGTCACCTTTGCTGAAGCAGTACCTCGCACTGGGTACGATCGAGTCGGAGCAGGCAACACCCGGCACGGAACTGCATATCGAGGTCACCTGCGAATACGAGCGGCACCGTGTAAGAGCCACCGTCCGGCCGACGCCGTTCTTCAACCCTGCACGAAAGAAGGCCTGATGGCAGCCGCGACGAGCTACGACGCGATTGTTGTCGGCGGCGGGCACAACGGGCTTACGTGTGCGGCATACCTGGCGAAGGCGGGCCGTCGGGTACTGGTTCTGGAACGCAGGCACGTCGTCGGGGGCGCGGCCGTGAGCGAGGAAATCTACCCGGGGTTTACCTATTCAGTCTGCTCCTACGTGGTCAGCCTGCTTCGACCGTGGATCATCCGCGACCTAGAACTGGCTCGCTTCGGGCTGGAAATGATTCCTCTGGAGTCGTCTTTCCTGCCGCTCCCGGACGGCCGCTCCATGTGTCGTTGGTCCGATTCCGCACGAACGATGGATGAGGTCTCGCAATTCAGCCGGCACGACGCCGAGATGATGCCGGAATTCAGCCACGCCATGAGCAAGATCGGGCGTTTTGTGAGGCCGATCATCGATTCGCCAGCTCCTCTTCCGACGAGTCTGAAACCGGCGGAGCTCGTGGGACTGCTCAAGCTGGGCCGACATTTTCAAGATGCAAACGTGGACATGATGGAGCTTCGAATGAAGCTCCTCACGATGAGCGCCGTGGATTTTCTGGACGAGTGGTTTGAATCGGAAGTGTTAAAGGCCCCGATGGCGGTCAGCGGGATCATCGGGACGTTTCTCGGCGTCCGGTCACCGGGAACGGCGTATGTGCTGCTTCATCACTATATGGGTGAAATCGACGGGGCCTTCCGTTCCTGGGGGTTCGCCCGTGGAGGTACGGGCGGTGTCAGCAACGCGATTGCAAACTCGGCTCGACACTTCGGCGCGGAAATCCGCACGGAAGCAGGCGTCAGACAGATTCTCGTGAAGGGGGGACGGGCGACGGGAGTGGTGCTGGAGAACGGGGACGAGATCTACGCGAAGCAGGTTGTATCGGGCTGCGATCCGCGCCTGACGTTTCTTGGTTTCGTCGGGTCGGAGCACTTGCCCGACGAGTTTGTCACCGCGATTTCCCGCTACAGGTTCCGGGGCAGTTCAGGCAAGGTAAATCTGGCACTCGACGCACTTCCTGAATTCACCTGCCGGCCAGGCGACGAACATCTGCGCGGCGACATCGCGATTGCCCCGGGAATCGACTACCTGGAGCGTGCATACGACGACGCGAAGTACGGCACGTTTTCTCGACGACCCTACATCAACATCGTCATCCCTTCGACGGTTGATTCCACGATCGCACCGCCGGGCAAGCACGTGATGTCGTGCTTCGTTCAATACGCGCCCTACGACATCACCGAGGGCCCGGAAAATTGGCCTGCAAAGCGCGAGGCATTCGGTGACACGGTAATCGACACGATCGAAGAGTACGTGCCCAACATTCGAGACCTCATTCTGCACCGGCAGGTGCTCACGCCGTGGGACATTGAGCAGGAATTTGGACTCACCGAAGGGAATATCTTCCACGGCGAATTGACGCTTGATCAACTTGCATTCCAGCGGCCGACTTCGGGCTGGGCCCGCTACCGCACACCCGTAAAGAACCTGTGGCTCGCCGGGTCCGGAGCGCATCCGGGAGGCGGGATCATGGGATCTCCCGGAGCTCTGTGCGCCCGGGCCATGCTCGGGGCGAAGGGCGACTGACGGTGTCGACTTCGGGTATGGCGCTGGTCCTGGGCGCGGATATTGAAGGCCTGGCAGCGGCGGCGACGCTTGCGAGGGCTGGTCGATCGGTGCACGTCATCGATGCGCGAATTCATGCCGGCGGCGTGGCCGCTCGCCTGCCGTTCGCCGATGGCTATAGCGCACCTGGCTTGCTAAACGAGTGTGCTCTCATACGGCGATCGCTGCTGGTAGATCTCGGCCTGGAGCGACACGGACTTAGTTGGCACCCCAAAGAAACAGCCATCCACGTCATGCAAGACGGCGCTCCGCCGATCCGTATTCATGGTGAGCGGGTGGACGGAGTCGAATCCGCGGACGCCGAAATATATCGAGATTGGCGGGCATTTCTCGATCGAATTGCAACCTTTGTTCGCCACGTCATCGACAGCGCGCCCCCCGAAGTCGACGAACCGGGACTGACAGATCTACTCGAGCTGGCCCGTCAGGGTTACCGTCTCCGATCGCTTGGAGACAAGGACATGATGGAGCTGCTGCGCATCGTCACGCTGCCTGCCTGGGACTGGATGGGTGAGCAGTTCTCGTCAGACGCCCTCAAGGCCGGACTCGTGGCGCCGGTTCTTACCGGGACGGTGGTCGGCCCGCGGGCGGCCGGTACGACCGCGATGATGCTCATGCGCGAAACTACACGGGGCGTGGGGCCGGTGGGCGGACTCGCCAGTCTCGTAGACGCATTGGTTCGGCGCTGTGAAGAATTGGGCGTGACGTTCCGTTTCGGCCAGGCGCCGGCAAGCATCCTCATTGACCCGCAGGAGCGACGCGTGCGGGGGGTGCTCTGCGGTGGCGAAGAACTAGAGGCCGAGCTTGTCATCTCGGCCCTGGATCCCGCCAGGACACTGCTCGACCTCGTCGAACCCGGCTTGCTCCCGCATCACGTCGAAGGTGAGCTGAAAGGCTGGCGCGCACGTGGCGACACCGCCATCCAGTTGATTGCCTGCTCCACAGCGCCCGAGTTCGGCGGGGACAATGATCGTGATTCGATCGATCGAATGTTCACGGCACGGTCGCTCGACGACCTGGAGCGCGCCGCGGATGCGCTAAAGTATCGGGCGCTGCCCGAGGAGCCGTGTCTGGATGTTCGGATCTGGCGTGGCGACAGGGACGCGCCGGCGGGAGGTGCGACACTGGTCGTGCACGTGCACGGAGTATCGCACGGCGGTTCGGTGGGCTGGGACGACGGCGCACGATCGCTGCTTCGCGACCGCATAGGTATGAAGCTGGAGCAGGACTGTCCGGGAATACGCGACAGCATCGTCGGCGATTTGCTGCTCACCCCATGCGACCTCGACGACCAGTTCAACCTGCCGGGAGGACACCTCCATCGCGGTGAGCAGGCTCTCGATCAGCTGTGGCTCCAGCGGCCGTCAATCGCACTATCCCAGTACTCCACTCCGATCGCCGGCCTGTTCCTGGCAGGCGCGGGAAGTCATCCGGGCGGACCTTACCTGGGCGGCGCGGGCGTTCTTGGAGCGAGGCGCGCCCTCAACAGCTAGTTCGCCAACACCTCCGCTACCCGCTTCAGCCGATCGTCTGCTTCCTGCCCGACGGCCGCGATCTGATCATCGTCTCCGAAGTCGGCCATTTCCATCATCGTGCGAGCGTTGATGATCCGAATCAGGGTGCCGCCGCCTTCCGCCGCTTCGACGGTCACGTTGCACGGAAGCATGAGTCCGATCTCCGACGCGGCGGTGAGAGCCACATTGGCCAGCGCCGGGTTGCAGGCGCCCAGGATCGTATAAGGACGAAAGTCTATACCAAGCTTGTCACGAAATTTGTCGTGCAGGTCAATCCTCGACAGGACACCGAATCCCTCGTCTCCGAGCGCCCGGGTGACACGTGCGATCGCTTCATCGTGCGAACAACTCAGTCGCACGTCGTGACTCAACTCATTCATGTTTCTGTCCGATTCAGGAGTGGCGTAGCCGGGCCATTAGTCGCGGGGTCCACCAGACGGCGAGAAACGCTACGCCCAGGCCGACGGCAGCATCAATTCCATAGTGGAATCGACCGTACACCGTCCCCAGCGTAAGAGACACAGCGAGCGGCGCGAGGACCCAGCCCAGGCGACGGTCCACGATGCCGGCTGCCAGCCATGCGGATACGGTCGCGGCCACGTGCGAGCTGGGGAAGGCCGTGCCCTTCGATGATCCGCTCTCGAGAATGCTGTGTACGAGGGCAAACATCCGCCCGTCCGTTTGCGGACCGACGATTTGAGCGAAATCGTATCGAGGACCGGCAACAGGAAACACGGCAAAGCACAGGTAGCAGATGAAAAACGCGAGCGCCGTCGTGAACGCCACGCGCTCCAGGCCGTCTTCTCCGCCCAGGGTAAGCCCCCCGATCAGTGCAACGGGCACCACGAGGTAGTACGACACATAGCCGAAGTGCAGAATCTCCGAGAACCACAGCGCGTCGTACCAACTGCTCATAACGATGCTGAGTTGTGCGCCGAAGATGGCCTGCTCCCAGGCCTGGACCGCAGCGTCAAAATAGCCGGGAAACAGCAACTGGTTCAGCGTGCCAAGTTCGAGGTAGAGCAGGGGAGTGACGGCGACCGGCCACGCCAGACGGAGAAAAGCCCCGAATCGGTTGACGGGTACGGGCACACGCCCGAGCAGATGGACAAGTCCGAGCGCGATCACGTGAAGTCCAGCGATCGTCCACCCGACGGTCGTCATCGACAGGGCAGCGATGCCTGCGCTTGCGGCCAGATACGAGGCAGCCAGCAAGTCTACCGGACGAGCGTGTGGAGTCGCGGCGAGTGCCCTGAGGCGATCGATCATCGATTCAACCAGCCATGCTCGGCATACCAGGCCGCCGTTTCGACCATTCCGGTTTGCAGGTCCACCTCGGGCTCCCAGTTGAGGATCCGTTTCGTCGTTTCGATGTCGGTTGTCCAGGTGACCTGCGTCAGGTCGGTCGCACGCCGACGATCGAACAGGGGAGGCTTGCCTGTTAGCCGGGCGCCCAGCTCCGCGGCCGCGCCGACGAGTGTAAACGCCGCAGAGGGAAGCCGCGCGACACGAATCGACCGCTCCAGTCCCGCACGCAGCACTTCCGCCACATCCGCCCAGCCCACGATCTCAGACCCTGCGACGGGCAACGGCCCGGGATCGGAGGAGTCGGCAGAGTCCAGCGCCCGCAGGACCGAAGACGCCACATCACGCACATGTACGGGCTGCAATCGACCCGGCGCCCAGGGAAGCACGAGATATCCACGTGCAGCCATCTGAAACATCGTGAGAAGATCCGTATCCCGGGGTCCGTAGATGCCACCTGGCCGAAGGATGCGTATGGCCGGGGGCGCTTTGCCTGTGGCAGCCAGCTCTGCCAGCCGTGCCTCGCCGCCGTGTTTGCTGCGGCCGTAATCGCTCACAGGGCCTGCCGCTGCATCGGGTCCGCGTGCCGCGAGGCTGCTCACATACACGAAGCGCTCGACTCCGGCCTCGCCAGCGGCCGCCGCGAGGGCTTCCGTTCCCGCCACGTTGACGCGATCGTACGCTGCGGCATCCGGCGCTTTCGTAAGCCCGCCTACATGCACGACGGCACTTACGCCTTCGAGAGCTTCTTTCAGTCCCGACGGATCGGAAAGATCGATTTCGATCTGATCCAGCGGCAGGGGGTCCAGCCAACGCGTGTCGCTGGTACGCCGTACCGTGGCCCGTACAGCAAGCCCACGCTCGCATAGCATTTCCGCGACATGGCTTCCGAGAAAACCGGTGAGCAGCGGGTGGAGCATGTGAAGATTGTCCTCGAGCACCCAGCCGAATTCGCCGCCAAAGATGCCCTTCTCGTTCGCGAACCGGAAGCAAGCCATATAGAACAGGCTGTCGATGCCCTTTCCGCGATACTCGGGATTCAGGCCGAGCGTGAGTACGCGTGCCATGTCTATCTTTCGCGCGTACCAGAGAATCTTCAGCAGACCGGTCGGAAACAGCCGCCCTCGGGCGTGAATCAGTGCCCGGTTATAATCCTTGAGCCACAGCGCGAAGCCAACCGGCTTCCCATCCCTGTCTTCCGCCAGGATGACCTGTTCCGGATCATGATTCAGAACCGGCTTCAGTTCCTTTGCCATGTGTCGGATTTCCGCCTCGGTCATCGGAACGAAGCCCCAGTTCTTCTCCCAAGCCGTGTTGTAGATGCCCAGCACGAGATCGAGTTCTTCCTCGAAGTTTTCCATTCGGATGGTCCGAAGGGTGATATTGAGGCGCTTTTCGAGCCAGATTTCCCGTCTCAGCAGGTAGTCCGGCGCACCCTCGGGGAGCAGCAGGTGCAGGGCTACCATCGTCTTCGCTTCGCTAAACCCGGCGCTCTCGATCAGGCCGATGTATCGGACCGGGTTGTAAGGCATCATGACCGCCGGCGGGACGTCGAATCCTTCGATCAGCAGGCCCGCTTCCTCGTTCGTCGAGAAACTGGCCGGACCGCGCATCGTCTGAAGGCCTCGCTCAGATAGCCATTCAGCGGCCCGGTCGAAAAGGGCGTCGGCCGTCTCCTGCCGATCCTCGCACTCGAAGAAACCGAAGAAACCGACTGGCTCGCCGTGGAACTCAACGTGGTTGCGGTTGTGGATGGCCACGATGCGTCCGACAGCCTGCCCGTCCCGATACGCGACGAACGGTTCGACTTCGGAATGCTGGTGAAACGGATGCTTGTCCCGATCGAACATCACCTTGATGTCGCGGAGCAGGGGCGCAACCCAGTTGGGATCGCCCGCATAGATGCGGTAGGGAAGGCGCAGAAAGTCTTTGAACGTCTTCTTGTCCCAGGCGGACTCGATGCGAATGCCTGTGCCGGAACCGCTCAAATGAGATCGAACTCTTTTCCGAGACGCGCCAGGACATCCAGCACAAAGTCGAGCTGGTCATCCGTGTGGGTCGCCATGTAGCTGGTGCGAATTCGGCCATGGCCTTCCGGTACTGCTGGCGGCACAACCGGATTCGTGAACACGCCGGCGTCGAACAGGGCCCGCCAGAATCGGAATGTCTTGTACAGATCGCCCACGAGGATCGGCACCACAGGGCTTTCTGTCGGGCCGATATCAAACCCGAGTGCACGCAATTCGCTCATCATCCGATTCGTGTTCGCCCACAGGCGTTCACGCCGCTCGGGCTCGGAACGAATGATCCGCACGGCTTCAATGACCGTGGCTACGGACGCAGGCGGCATGCTGGCGCTGAACATCAGGGCGCGCGCTGAGTGACGCAGGTAATCGATCACGTCTGCATCGCCGGCAACGAAGCCGCCGATCGAAGCGAGCGACTTCGAGAAGGTGCCGGTGATCAGGTCAACTTGATCGGTCAGGCCGAAGTGCTCGGCCGTTCCTGCTCCCGTGTCTCCAAAGATGCCGAGCGAATGAGCGTCATCCACCAACACCGCCGCGCCATACTGCTCCCTCAGCTCGACGATGCGCGGAAGGTCGACAAGGTCTCCCTCCATGCTGTACACGCCGTCCACGACAATCAGCTTGCCGCGCTTGGGGTCGGCCTTGGCCAACAGTTTCTCGAGGTGGGCCAGATCGGCATGGCGGAAACGTTTGATCTCTCCCCAACCCAGCCGGGCACCGTCCTGGATGCACGCATGGTCGAGCTTGTCTACAAATACGGTGTCATTACGGCC
>JBDHMQ010000089.1:0-6687 GCA_039656095.1 Gemmatimonadota bacterium
GGCCCACCTGACCGACCAGTTGGGTGTCGGTCGAATCGACAGGGAGGCCCTCATGGATTGGCTCTCGGCACCGATCTCATCCGGTCTGACCCTCAACTGACTGTACGTGACCGCTAGACTCCACGGACCGGCCCCCGCTCCGAACGGATCCTCATCTCCATAGATCTCCTGGTCCCGGAACCGATCCCTGGCGCTGAGCGACGTCGGCTGCCTTCGAGTCGGTCCTCTGCGCGCACCCGGAACGCTCCCTGCACCGCCGCCACTAAACGTGAAGCCCGCCGTGATCTGCTGGAGGAACGGTGAGAAGTCCCGGTCGGGTCCTGATCCACGAAACAGGTCGTGCGTCATATTGACGGATAGTCCCCTCAGGAGATCTGACGAAAGGCTGTTCGTGATCGACTCAGATACGAGAACCGGCTCACCAAGTTTCGCCCGTTCAAAGTCGAAGCGAATTGGTGATGTACGGATCCCGAACAAGGTGATTGTCTGGTCACGCCGCCTCTGGGCCGGTGCCGACGGGACGGCCGTCAGTCCGGGCTCCGGATCCGCGTTAAGACTGTCCGCCGGGGCCAATTCTGCGGAAGTCGTGTCTGCCTCGGGCTCCGGTGTAGGAATCTTGGCCTCGAACGTCTGGTTCAGGCTGATTGAAAGCTCGTTCCGCGCTCCCCCGGCCGTCGCCGGAAAGCCCGGAATCGCAGCGAGAGCAGAGTCCAGCAGGACGGCCGGAGAGTACGACCACGAAAATGCCGGCGAAAACTTGTGTCTAACCCGACTGAAGCCGGCGAACCCGGGGTAGAATCCATACAGATCCGTGGACAGGGTCGCTCCGATTCGGGCCCTGGTCGGTGCCGAAACGAAGTCCCCGTCCGTGTTCACGCTTCGGAAGATTGCTCCGTCCGCACGAATCTGGGGACGAAGTACCGTGGACCCCATCAGGTTCACCTGGTAATCGACGCCCGCGTCCCACTTGTAGGTGGTTTGGGCCTCAGCCGGAAGATCCATGAACAGGGTGTCCTGTTCTGTCGTCTCAAGGTCATTGAAATTTGCGCTTCCCGACAAGTTCAATCGCCCGGCTCTCAGGCCCGTCCGAACCGCAGCAAGCGTCGTAACGACATCCGAGGCGGAATCCGCACGAACGGCACGGCGGGAAAAACTGGTGGACCCGCTGAGCTGAAGGTTGTTGAACATTCCGGCTCGATTGGCAGGGGCCGCGAACAGTGTGATCGGTGACGCGCTGAGACTCAGGCTGGGAAAGGTGGATTCTGTCCGATCGTCGTTGAGAAACTGTCTGCGACGCGCACTGGCTGCCAGGTTGCCGAAAGAGAACCGGTGGTTCAGGCCGACATCTGAATCAATCGTCTGCGTCTGATCGCGAGGGTTCACGCTCTGATCCTGAAATATTCGCGTGTTCTGAACGTAGTTTACCGCAGCGCGAAGCGTGGTATTGAGACCGAGCTCCTGATCGTGTGTGCCGCGCAAAGTGAGGTTGTTTCCGGTCGAGCTGAAGCTCTGCGCATAGGTGAGACCACCCCTGATGAACTGCTTGAGAAATCGGTAGCGAAAGCTGCCGTTGATGCGGGTATAGTTGCCGCTGAACCAGTCGACAGTCGCCTGGGCATCCAGGAAATCATTGATCGCCCAATAGTAGCCGAAATCAGTCACCTGCCTGCTGGTGCTACCCGAGGTCTGAACCACATCATTGAGGCCGAATCGCGGCGGTATGATCCCACTGCGTCTTCCCTGCCGGATGTCCGCGGCAAAGAATGGCAGCCAGAAAATCGGCACCCGGCTGATGTACAAAACCACCGGCCATGCGACGAGAACGTCTCCGCTGACCATCTTGATCTGCTTGGCTCTGAACGTGTAGTGCGGCACGTCTAGCTCACAGGACGTAAATGCGCTTGAGGTCGCATACACCGTGTCCTGCGCGAGGGGAATCACGTTGCCCATGATCCGCCAGGTGGTGCCCGACGCGTTGAACTCGCTCTCGGCCTCGAACACTGTCCCACGCAATGCATTCACATCGTAGTAGAACAAGGAATCACTGACCACCCGCTGGCCGTCCGATCCGAGCATTTCAATCGATCGACTGGCCTCGATGAACCTGTTTGCTCCCAGATATCGCACGGTATCGGCCGCCAGCACGTTGCCGACCCAGTTAAGCTGTGCTGTCCCGAACAGGTCCAGCCGTTTGTCGGGCACGCCCACCCTCACCGTTTCTCCACGGTACTCGATCGCTTCAAATCCCGGCAATCCGGCCAGCGCCCGAAAGATGTCGTCCTTTTCTGGAAAATCACCGCCGCTAATGCCCTCTCGGCGGGACGTCAGTTCCTGTTCACGAAGGCCGTTACGGATCGCGTTCAGGCTGTCCGCCGAAATGCTGTCTGGCGAGATGCCCAGAGAATCGAGCACGAGCTCCATCTCTCGCTCCCGGAGAGAATCCCTGCTCACCCTTCCGGGCTCTTGTGGTTCTGGTACATCCTGCCCGTGGACGCCCGCTGGCAGCACGAATGCCACAGCAAACAAGGCAAGAAGCGCAGGCGTCAGACGCCACATCAAGCCGGTGACTCGTCCCGCGGCTCACGACCGCCAACCAGGCGTACAAGAAAAATCGACAACTCGTACAGTAGGAGCATGGGAGCCAGCAACATCAGCATGGTCCCGGGATCCGCTGGAGTCAGCATAGCCGAAGCTACCGCGAGGCCCACGATCGCATGGCGTTGATACTTCCTGAGACCTGCCGACGTGACGATCCCGAGCATGGAGAGAAGGACGAGCACTACCGGCATCTCGAACACCATGCCGAAAGCCAGGATCAGACGCGTTGCGAACCGCAGGTACTCATCAACGGTAATGATCGGACTCAAGCTCTCGGCCTGGAACCCGAGCAGGAATTTGAGACCGAGAGGCAAGACGAAAAAATACGCCATGGCAATCCCTGCGAGGAACAGGACGAAGCCAAGGCTAATCGCCGGAATTACGAACCGCCGCTCGCGCTCATACAGGGCCGGTTCAAAAAATTTCCAGGCATGCCAGGCAAGCACAGGAAGGGCCAGGATCAGACCTACGACAAACGCCAGTTTGAACGTCACGATGACCGGCGTTGTCGGGCTTGTAAACAGCAAGTTCTGGCCTGGAAGAACAAACTCGAACGGTCGTTTCAGGATTCCGATTACATCGAATCCGGTAACGATAAAAAATCCCGCAATGGAGAGAACGACCAGGGTGGCCAGACTCCAGATCAGCCTGCTGCGCAACTCCTCGAGGTGATCGAGAAATGGCATCTCACTGCTGTCCTTACGCAGACCGTTATCCCTCCTCCGAATCCGTCTCCGGGTCGAACAACTCCTGTTGGCCCCTTGCCCGGTATTGCGCTTTGCTCACCAGTTCGCGGACTTCTTCCATGAATTCCGTCGTATCCTGAAAGTTCCGGTACACGGAAGCGAAACGAACATAGGCGACCTGATCAAGTGCCCTGAGTTGCTGCATCACGAGTTCACCGATTGACTGGCTGCTGACCTCTCGCTTGTCTGCCGCCTCAAGGGACTCCTCGATTCGGTCGACAAGTTCTTCGATCATCGCCAGTGAAACCGGACGCTTGGCGCAGGCCGTACCGATGCTCCGCAACAACTTCACCCGGTCGTACGGCTCCATTGCTCCTGTTGTCTTACGGACGGAAAGGGGCTCGTGCTCTACGTATTCGTAGGTAGTGAACCGCTTCATGCAGGCAAGGCACTCACGGCGGCGCCGGATCGTTCTGCCGCCTCGAGTCAGGCGGGAATCGACGACCTTGTCTTCGACGTGATTACAGGATGGACAGCGCATGGCGCGCGCCCCGGCTCAGTTTTGGAGCTGGCTGAGTTCGCGACGGGCCAGTTCGACTTCGTCGCTGTCAGGATATCCCTGAATTACGCGATCAAAGTAGGTCCGTGCGTCGTCGATGTTGCCCTGTTGGAGTTCGATTTGCCCACTCTTGTATAGAGCGGTCGAGGCGCGTCTCGAATTGGGATACAACTCCAACACGCGCGCATACTCGGCTAGAGCAGCGTCCCGGTCATCGCTTTCTGCAAACGTTTCGGCCCTGAAGAACTGAGCATCCGGAGCTAGCACGTCGTTCGGATAGAGTCGAAGAAACTCGTCAAATCCAGAGCGAGCTGTTTCGTACGATCCCCGCCGGAATTGTCGAATCGCCGCTTCGTACAGCGCCTGCGGTTCCGCGGTCGTCTGCACCTGACCGTCAGCTGATATCGGCCCGCCAGCATCCTCTGGAAGAACCAACGAGCCATCGGCCTGTGCTTCCAGACGAGCCAATTGGCGTTGAGTCTCGCCGGTGAGCGCCAGAAGCTGATTCAGTGCCGTGTTGAGATCCTGAATCTGCCGTTGCAAATCGACCCGGCCAGTGATATCCCGGCGCTGCTGGACGTTGAGACTGTCCAACAGCACCAGGCGCAATCCACGAATCTCGCTGATCAGCGAATCCCGTTGTTCACGATCCGATTCCATCTGCGCGATCACTTCCATGCGCAGATCGACCACATCGCTCTTCGTTGCACACCCGGAGCCTACCAGGGCGGCCGCAACCACGACGATAATGCTCCGGGGGAAGATCAAAGCGCGTCCAGATTGCCGATAACAAACTCGGCCCGGCGATTCTGGGCCCATGCACCCTCGTTGTCGCCTTGTGCCGCCGGTCGCTCTTCGCCGTAACTAACCGTCGAGAACGTGTCGCCGGTGAGCCCAAGGTTGACGAGGTACTGCATTGTCGACTGCGCACGACGCTGGCCGAGCGCCATGTTGTACTCGAGCGACCCACGCTCATCACAGTGCCCTTCGATGGCAATGCGAAGATCGGGATGTGCACGGAGCACGTCGGCCTTGCGCTGCAGAGTCGCTGCGGCTTCATCCGTGATGCGTGACTTATCGAATTCGAAGTGCACCCGCTCACGGAGTACAGTGATCGCGTCGACTTTGGCGCTGATCCCTGCGGTCAGGCCGGCGCACTCGGTGCCTGCGTAATCGCGATTGATCTGCTGAACGAGGCTGCGGGCCCGGTTCACGTCGCCTGCTGCAATGGCCTCCGACGCCTGCTGACACAGCTGCATCGCAGCCGCCTCACGCTCAGCGGCACGAGCCGCAGCAAGGCTATCGGCGTCCGGTGTCGCAGCTGCCACAACGACTGGCGGCGGCTCAGGCGGCGGCGAACCACCACAGGCGGCGGCTCCCGCACCAATGAGGACGAGCATGGCTACGATACTTCCGTTGCGGTGCATCTGTTACTCCTTCGAGTCAGTACTCTTCAAGAACAGCGTTAAAGGGCTAAGTTCTGCCTGTATTCTAGCGTACACGCAACCTTCTGCCAATACTGTTTCCGGTCGCCCGAAAAGGCCTGTTTAGCGGTGTCAACGCAGCGAACTGGACCAATCGGGCAGTTGATCCACCTGGCCCGAGGTCAGGGTTCTGACCTGACCACTTACGGCGTCGAGAATTAACAGGGAGTTTCCCCGGCGTCCGGCCGACGCGAACACAAGATGACGCCCGTCCGGCGCCCAGCTCGGATCTTCGTTGCTACCGGATGATGTCATGACCCGCCGGTCGCCACCGTTCGGATTCACCGTTACGACCTGAAACGTGTTTTCCACCCAGGCCTGATAAGCAATTCGGTCACCGCGTGGCGACCAGTCCGGCGACGTCGCATACCCGCGCTCGCCAAACACGTATCGACTGATCAACTGGGGTGCGCCACCGGCGGCAGGCATGACGTAGATCTGCGGATTGCCGAGGGGTGATGATGTAATCGCCAGCTGGTCACCGCCGGGGGAGAAGGCTGCGTTCAGCGTCTCTCCCGCGTTCGTATGCGTCAAGCGCTTCATGCAACACAGTGGTGACCGACCGAATTCAAACAACTCGGTGTGGTCACCCGCCGTCCGCGCCAGCACGATCTTCCGTCCGTCCGGCGAGTAAATCGGCGTCACGTTGAGTCCCTCAACCCCTGAAATCAGGCTCGTTCTGCCGGATCTGAGATTGCGCTCATAGATGTTCGGGCGGCCTTCGATATAGGAAACATACAGAAGATCCTGCGCGTCGGGCGACAGCGCTGGTGAGTAGACGATCGTGTTCTCTGAGGTTAGCCGGGTGAGGTTTTCGCCATCATAGTCGATGGCGAAAATGTCCGAGCTACCGTTACCCGTCTTCCGCCGGAATACGATCCTGGTAGCTGCGATTCCCGGATCTCCGGTCGCCCATTGCACGATCTGATCGGACACGCGATGCACTGCCATGCGAAATTCGCCATCAGTAACTGCCGGCAGGAAGAAAGCCTGCACTTCCTTCAACTCTCCGAATACGACGTCATGGAGGCTGACCCGCAGGATGGGCGCGGTCGGCGTTCCAGCCATCTGGGAGGACACGAGCCACACTGCACCCAGTTGATTCCACAGGGCGTAGTTAACGGTGCCGGCGCTGGTGAGCGAATCGGGCACCGGGATGATCTCGAATCGATCCGCATAGGCCAGATCTGTGCGCAGGATCGACTCGGCCACACTACCTACTTCCGAAACGGTCGAATCGGATTCAACCGCAGTCATTACGAGACCGGGTTGATAGCCTGGCGTGTACGTGATTCCCAGGCGGACATCGCCGCGGTCCTGGGCCGGAAGTCCAGCAGCGGCAATTGCCAGGGCCGAAACG
>JBDHMQ010000090.1:0-6657 GCA_039656095.1 Gemmatimonadota bacterium
ATGGACCGTAATACCGTCGGCGCCGCCGAGTTCCGCGAGAACAGCAGCTTGCATTGGATCAGGCTCGTCAGTTTGTCGTGCCTGACGGACTGTGGCCACATGATCGATGTTGATAAACAGGCGCATAGCGCCAGCATATCACGGGCTCAGGCGCGGGGCGAGTGACGGAACCAGAATCAAGTTTCGTCGGCACCCTTGATGACTACTCCGTTGATCCTGCGCCACCGACCAAGGGATTCGACAGGCACGCGAGCTTTTAGAACGACAGCTGAATCTGTGTCCGTGCGTCCGAACACGTCTGCCTCCCGGTAGACTTCGGCGAGAGTGCGGCCGTCGGTAATCGGAATTGATAGTTCGACAGTGGGCCTATCCGCCGCACATTGGCGACGCAGCTCGTCGGTAAGATCGGCAAGACCGTCAGGCTCGATGACCGATGTGAACACATGGTCACCATACAGTTCGGCACTGCGCCGCCTGAGAGCCTCGTCTTCGGAGTCCGTGAGTCGGTCGATCTTATTGAACGCCAGGAGAACTGGCCGCTCTGAAGCGCCGATATCGGCCAGCACCTGGTCCACAGCCTCCACCTGATGCTCCCAACTGGACGACGACACGTCAATCACGTGCACAAGCAGGTCGGCGTCGGCGATCTCCTCAAGCGTCGCCCGAAATGATGCCACCAGGTGATGCGGCAACTTTCGAATGAACCCGACGGTGTCGGTGAACAGGACGCGATACCCGCCATACAATTCGACAGCCCGTGTCGCGTTGTCCAACGTGGCGAACAGACGGTTCTCGACAAATACATCAGTGCCAGAAAGGACCCGCAGAATGGAAGACTTGCCTGTATTGGTGTAGCCCACAAGCGCCACGCGAAACTCAGTCTGCCGGGCTTTCCGTTGTGTATCTCTGCCACGGACAATCTGCTTCAGTTGCCTGCGAAGCCGTGTGATCCGGCGATCGATGATCCGGCGATCGGTTTCGAGCTGTGTCTCACCCGGTCCGCGTGTTCCAATGCCTCCTTGGGTACGCGACAAGTGGGTCCACATCCGCTTCAAGCGAGTTCTCAGGTATTGAAGCTGGGCAAGCTCGACCTGAAGCCTTGATTCGGCTGTGCGAGCGCGAAGGGCGAAGATGTCCAGAATCAACTCCGTGCGGTCCAACACCCTTATACCGAGTCGTTTCTCGAGGGCTGCTCCCTGGGCAGGAGAAAGGTCGTCGTCGAACACCACCAGGCTGGCGTTGTGGAACTCCGCCAGGGTACGCAGCTCATCTGCTTTTCCACTTCCAATATACAGGCGAGGATGGGGCTTATTCAGGCGTTGCGTGAGCGTGGCAACCACTTCAGCGCCGGCTGTGGCGGTCAAGAGCCCAAGCTCGTCCAGATGTTCATCAACAAGTGTCTGCGATTCACCCGAATGCGGCGCTGCTACGAGCACAGCCCGTTCTATGGGTGCACTCAGTTCGATCAATTCGCCTGCGATGTGTCCCTCCGCCGGGCTTCCGCCCTCATCTGATCAATCTTCTCGAGCCGCCTGGCAATCGCCGCCTCCCGGCCCTGGTCACCAGGCTCGTAAAACCTGGCGTCTTCAAGGACATCGGGCAGGTACCGCTGTGGAGCTACGCCGCCAATCCAATCGTGGTCGTATTCGTATCCGTCTCCGTATCCGAGGCCCTTCATCAGCTCAGTCGGCGCATTCCTGAGATGGATTGGCACTTCCTCGGCCGGCGTCTGTCGGGCAGCTTCTCGAGCCGCAGTCAGCGCTCGGTAAACTCGATTCGATTTCGGAGCAATCGCCAGGTACAGTACAGCCTCGGCCAGCGCTAATTCGCCTTCTGGCGAACCGAGAACATGGTAAGCGTCGCGTGCATCCAGACACAGGCGAAGTGCTCCTGCATCGGCAAGTCCAATGTCCTCGACCGCCATTCGTATCAAGCGCCGCGCTACATACATCGGATCTTCGCCGGCCTCCAGCATGCGGGCCAGCCAGTAGAGTGCCCCGTCCGCATCCGACCCGCGCACCGCTTTGTGAAGTGCCGAAATCACGTTGTAGTGCTGCTCGCCGGATTTATCGTACCTGGGGACTCTCTTCTGAAGCGCAGCTTCTATGGTCTCGACTGAAATCCGTCCACCAGAAGCTGTGAGGTCCGCCGCCGTCTCCAATGTATTCAGTGCCCGGCGGGCATCCCCGTCGGCGAGTATCGCCAGGTGCTCGATCGCAGCAGCGTCCGCCGAAATGTCCCGTGATGCCAGGCCGCGTTCATCCTGAAGGGCGCGACTGCAGAGTTCGGCTATGGCTTCCGCGGCCAGGGGTTCGAGCACGAACACTCTTGTGCGACTGAGCAAGGGCGCGATGATTTCGAAGCTTGGATTCTCCGTCGTTGCTCCAATGAGAACGACAGTTCCAGCCTCTACATGCGGAAGTAGAGCATCCTGTTGGGCTTTGTTGAAACGGTGAATTTCGTCTACGAAAAGGATCGTATCGCGCCCCGTCGTCCGACGGCGATTCCTTGCCATTTCGATGAGTTCGCGAACACGGGGGATTCCCTCCGTCACCGCACTGAATGACTCGAAAGTCGAGCCCGTCGAGTGCGCAATGATGGTCGCAAGAGTCGTCTTGCCGACCCCGGGAGGTCCCCAAAGGATGATGCTTGGAAGCCGGTCGTGCTCGATCAACTCTCGCAGCGGTTGTCCGGGAGCGACGATCTTTTCCTGCCCGACAAATTCGTCGAATGACCGTGGTCGGATTCGCGCCGCAAGCGGGGCATGATGCGCCTGATCGAGACTTGCTGTCCCTACTGGCGGGGCAAATAAGTCCGGGGTGTCGCCCGTCATTCCTCCTCTGGCTCCGCGCTCGCATCGACCAGACCGGCCATGTCAATCAACTCCCTGGCCTGCGCAAGGAGATTATCTTTCGTATTCAGGTCAGGGTCCTCCAGCACGAGAGCATGCAACTCGTCGAGTAGCAGGCCAACCAGTGGTCCCCTCGGCAAACCCAGGGCAAGAACGTCATTACCGTCGACCGCGAGATCAGCCCGATCGATCGGTGCCCCGCTGAGCCGCTCCTCGTGAGCTCGGCGCCAGACGAACACGAGTGCCCTCATCGCATCTTCTGCCTGGGCAGCGCGCGCCGCCGCAAAATGAAGCCGAAACAGATCTCGCTCGTTTCCAGGCCCGATCTCACATAACCACTCGCGAATTTGCGCTGAAGAATCAACCGCGCTGACAAGCGGCAGGAAATGCTGATAAAGGTGAAGCACCCGACGCTGTTCGGCGCCAGAAAATTTTAGACGCTTCAGCACAGTACCTGCGGCAATGAAGCCTGGATCTTCCAGCGGTTCTATCGACGAATCAGTCGGCAGAATGAGGAGCAATCGACAGAGTCGGAGTAACCCCCGATGTCTACTGAGCTTATCGATTGCCGCCAGTGCCTCGTCCCAGGCCGGCTCGTCAGTATACGGCTCAAGTTCCGGATACCAGACGCTGAGGGCCCGTGTGTCTCGGTACAGGTGCAATGTGGCTGACGGTTCGGGGGACGCCAACACTTTGATCAGTTCTTCACGGACTCGCTCTGCCGACAAGTGGTCAAGACCGCTGACCGCTTCCTCTAACGCCTCACGTGTCGGCGGATCCATGGTCAACCCGTACACTCCGGCGAAGCGAAGGCCTCGCAGCACACGCAGATAGTCCTCAGCGAATCTCTCCGCCGGAATACCCACCGCGCGCAGCACACGAGCCTCCAGGTCGGACCGCCCGTCCCACGGATCCCGCAACTCGGCTGTTCGCTCCCGCCAGGCGATCGCATTGATGGTGAAGTCGCGCCGGGCCAGGTCCTCTTCTATTGACTCTGCGAATTCAATGACGGCATGTCGTCCATCGGTCTCAACATCTCTGCGAAATGTCGTCACCTCATACAACACACCGTCCGGGTCGAGAACTCCCACGGTACCGTGCTCGATACCGAGCGGAACGGTGCGGCGGAACAGGTCGATGACCTGGTTCGGCCGAGCGCTTGTAGCGAGATCCCAGTCCACCCTGTCGACACCCAGAAGATGATCCCGGACCGCTCCGCCAACGGCCCATGCCTCAAAGCCTGCATCTTCCAGGCGGCTGGCCACGTCCGAAAATGAAGGCGGCGGGCAGATATTCAGTCCGGCGGTATCCATCACGTTTGCTGTTCCTGGTCGGCAAACCAGGCGTCTACATAATCCGCCACAACATGCTCGATTGCCAGGTGGAGTTCTTGAATCGTGGCAGTGTCGCTCGACGGCACCCGGATCGAATGATCGGCCACCCCGGCCAGCGAGCCTCCATCTGCTCCCACCAACGCGACAGTGCGCATCGGTATTTCGGCCGCGGCGCGGGCTGCTGCCAGCACGTTGGATGACTCTCCGCTCGTTGAGTGAAGGATCAGGAGATCTCCGGATCGACCGAGAGCGATGAGGGGACGGACGAATACCTGGTCGAAGCCGAAATCGTTGGCCGATGCAGTGAGCATCCCCGTGCTGGATGTCAGGGCGATTGCAGCCAGGGGCACCCGAGTGCGACGGAACCGAACCAGGTATTCCGTGGCCACATGCTCCGCAGTAGCTGCGCTCCCGCCATTTCCGCAAAACAGCAGGCGCCCGCCAGCTCGCAACGTGGTGAGCGCCCACTCGGCATAGGTATCGATCTCCGGGCCCAGCCGCTCGACCACCTGGCTGGCCGCTTCGGCGAGCCGCTCAAAGTGCTTCTGTATCATTATCCCTGAATCCGGCTGCGTCATCGCTTATCTCCCAGAAGGCGTCGTTTGACGCGGTCGAGCCATCCGCCGCCGGGTCCGATCGCTGGCACTGGCAAGAGGGCGTTCCCGGACAGGATCGCAAGCGGGTTGGTGACCATGAGTGTATGTACCGCTTCTTGCGTTTCCGCGGAGGCTCCGGCAGTGAGGAGATCCCAACCCTGGCGCAGAGACGTCGAGCGCCTGGGCCGGGCATGATGATCTGACGCGATCAGGTCCACCTGCCCGGAGGCCAGCATTCGCCTGGCTACTCTCTCCGCCTCTGGCCCGTGCTCACCAAACAGGCTCCCGACATTCAAGCACATCAGGGCACCGAGTGCACGCCAGCGCTCAATCCATTCATAAGCCAAACCAATTCCTGCGTAGCGCTCCGGATGGGCAAGAACAGGGATCCAGTCCTGGTCAATTACGACTTCCAACATCCGATCCGAATACGCGGGCAAGGCCAACTGCGGAAACTCAACAAGTAGACCGCCACCGTCCGACAAACCGAGGGTTCGATCCGAAAGGTCAATTTCCGGATCGTCGATGCGAACTTCATACGCCAATTCAAGCCGCGTGTCGGGCAGCACGGAAGCTGCCGCTGAAGCAAGCTCCTGAAACGCAGTCTCGATCAAGTTGCGCCGGGAACCCTGGACCCTCGCTCCGTCCAGGTGCGGCGTCGTTACCACGCGCCGGATACCCGCTTCGAAGAAAGAAGTGAGTGCCTCGACCCCGGCTTCAACCGTTGGCGCTCCATCGTCCACCGCCGGAACAAGGTGGCAATGAAGATCGACAAGATCAGTCACGTCGTTCAAGAAGATCCTCCAACCGGCGGCTGGACATCGCCCTGCTCGAGCCGTCGGCCCAGCTCCCCGCCCGCCCCTATTTGAAGAGCCAGTTGAGTTACGTCCTGCCCAAGCGAGGCGGCAGCCTCAAACGCATAGGTCAATGCCGCATCGGCGGCGAGCAGCCGGAGCGCTACTTCCCGCTCCGGATCGGCCTGTTCGAGCACGCCTTCAAAACCGAGCATCGCTGCGGCGGCCAGAGTCTCGGGCACACCAAGCTGAGACTTGTCGGCGCCCGGATCGACCTCGCACACCAGCCCGCGCACCGCCTCTGCGAGTTCAGGTGGAGCACCCACAAGTCGTGGTTCGAGCCAGTTTTCAACATGGGCGACGGACATGGTCAGCTCGAACTACTCGCAGCGATATCCATGGCGTGGCGACTGGCGTCATCGAGCGCAGCATCGACCAGAGCAGGGTCGCCAACGCCACCCTGGGCCAGGTGCGAACGGCCACCTCCACCAGATCCGGTGGCCTTGCTTGCTGCACGGACGAGATCGCCTGCCTTCAACCCACGAGCGATCCAATCGTCCGTCACGACAGCCAGAAATGCATCCTTGCTGCCCTCGAGGGTCACGTGGATAATGGCTGCGCCGGAGTCGAGCCGCGCGCGCAGGACATCACCGAATTCCGACAGGTCAGTCCCCGCCGCAAGCCCGACGCTTGTGCGTACCAACCGTCCACCGCCCGGAAGCTCATCCGCGTCTTCAACGAGGCGCTCAGCTTCCCCCGCAGAATCGGCCCCGCGCTGTTCAGCGACAGTAGCTCGCAACTGATCCATCTCCTCATGTAGTGAATTCAACCGATGCGGCGCATCGCGCGGCGTAACCCGCAAGGTTGCAGCAATTTCGCCAAGCGTCGCCTCTGTTTCGCGAGCGAGTTCCCAGGCTCGCAGACCTGTTACAGCTTCAACGCGGCGTACTCCAGCGGCTACACCTGTTTCCGACACAATTCGTAGCTGCCCTATTTGACCCGTGGAGCGCACATGACAGCCCCCACATAATTCCAGACTGACGCCGGGAACAGCGACCACTCGAACAACATCTCCGTATTTC
>JBDHMQ010000091.1:0-14781 GCA_039656095.1 Gemmatimonadota bacterium
CGCGCCGGTTCGAATCATGTAATCTGTCTGGCCGACGATCCCGATCGCGAGGGGTTTCACGTGGCCTGCTACGATCAGAGCCTCGATCCGTTCATGGTGATCGGACGTCGGATAAAGGCGGATGGTGGCGATCGCGCCGCGATTCTGGCAGCCAGGTACGCGGCCCTCGAGAGTGGACAGATCGAGGCACCCGCCGCGGCATTGTGGTCACTGACTGCGTCCGATGATGTGGATCCAAGTGTGGCCGGATCTGCAGATGGGGCACGCCGCCTGGCCGTTGTTTATGTACCCAACAAGACTGCTGATGCGCTCGGCTTGCCGACTCGGCCCGATGGCGACAGTCCCTGGCTCATGTTGCCAGGAACGCCATGGGCTCACGTCATGATTCCGAGGTAGAGCGGCCCGTGCCCCAGTTGAGTCGTCATCAGATCGGTGCCACGCTTCTCGGTGCCCTGCGTCAGCAAGGCCTTGGAGTCCGCGATCTGTTCGAGGGACGGCAGGAGCCGGTGTCCTGGTTTTTCCGCTGTCTTGCGTATGACCAGTCGGAATTGGACATCATGGAATCGGGGGCAATCGACGCCCTGCATGCCCCGTCAGCGCTCTTGGAATTGACACTCGACGAAGTGGCCCTGGCAGGCGTTGGCATAGGGCCCGAAGGTCTGGCTTCGTATCTGACCGGAGATCGGATTCCCGATGTGGATGAGTTGTTTCCAGACAAGTCCGATCTGTCGTCCGGCTCAGTCGTCCAATTCCATCCCGATGTGATGCTGGGTTATGTCAGCGTAGATGTCGCTCCACCGTCTCTGTGGCTGGAACGCTTGGAAGGTGACTCCATAGGCAATGAGCGGTTGGCCCGAGAACTCGCGCTCATGGCGCAGCAGACCGGTAAAGAGGCAGATACCGTGGAGGTTCATATGGAGGGAGCGCTCGACGCGTCAGAAGAGGGATGGGCGGACGAGGCAGCCAGAGTCCGCCCGGCCGGCGTTTCCGTTCACTTCAGCTTTGAAATTCCACTTGCTGGTACGGGAGAACGGGACCTCGGTCACATCTTTCTCGCAGGATCCCGTACTGCTGCATCGGCCATTGAGTCAATGAGACGGGTGTTCGAGCGAATCTAGTTACGGCGTGCCTGCTACGGCAGCGGGAGCCCCCGGGCCGCAAGCAGACTGTCCACTGCCGACTGGAAACGTTCGGGGGAAACGGCTCCGCGGATAGCGATGCTGTCCCCAACGACAAAAAACGGCGTACTCGTAATCCCCGATCGAAGGGCTGCATCGTAGTCCGATACCTGTAGCGGCGCCGTCAGATCATTTCGCAAACACTCTCCGAAGCTGGCCCTGTCAATTCCGATACTGGTCGCGTACGTGATGAGCAGGGCGTTCAGGTCTGCGGTGGCTAGCCATTCGGCCTGCTTCTCAAACAGTAGGTCGTGCATCTCCCAGAACTTGCCGGCCGCACCGGCGCAGAAGGATGCTTCGATCGCCGGCCAGGCCCTCGGATGGCTGCTGTTGGGGAAGGAAATCCACAGGTATCGGGCGATTCCGCTCTGGATATACAGACTATCGACGGCTCGATACGACTCGTTGTAAAACTGGGCGCAAAACGGGCATTCAAAGTCTGATATTTCGACGATTCGAATGGGCGCATCAACGTCGCCGCGGGATCGAGCTGCGTCGGCTGCCTCGAGGACTGCCGTCTGATCCGAGGGAACCACGGCCGCCTGCTGGGCTGATGCGGGTTCGGCCGAGGCCACGATCAGGATGGCCAGTATCCACGCAACCAGTACTCGGGTCAGGTTGAAGGTCTCCAGACGTTTTGCTTGCCGCATTCGTTACACCTTTTGTTCAGCATAGACCTGGCCGGAACCGTAGAGGCGAACCAGAAGGTGGACAAGCTGCCCGGCCCACCGTCGAACACGCAAGCCGGGTTGACGCCCTCCGCGATCAGATGCCTGGTGCTGTATTTGTCGCCATAGCGTCAAATACAGTCGACAGGGACTGCCAGGCATCTTCCATATTCGCGCGCTCCGTGTTCACGTTCCCTATCGTCAGTCGAATCGTGAATCGTCCGTCCAGTTCTGTGTGAGACAACAAAACAGCTCCGACCCGGTTAACCTCGTCCAACAAGCGGCGGTTCCAGCTCACCTCCGACCAACCGGCCGGAGCTATGGTTCGGAAACAAACCGTACTGAACCCCAACGGTGCGACAAGTTCAAATCTCGGATCTGCTTCAATGTGGTTGGCGAATTCCCGGGCAAGCAGACAATGGCGGCGGATCATGTCTCGCAATCCTTCGGCACCGTACCACCTGAAGACGAACCACAGTTTCAGAGCTCGGAATCGGCGGCCAAGCGCAAGCCCCACATCCATGAGATTGCGGCCCGTCATGTCTGATGAAAGGTAGGTTGGCGTGAGGGCCAACGAATCCCTGAACGCATCCATGTCCCGTCCGAGCAGAACGCTGCAGTCCAGCGGTACGGACATCCACTTGTGTGGATTCAAGACGATCGAATCGGCCCATTCCCAACCGGCAAACAACGGACGAAACTCAGGCAACGAGGCGGCGGGACCCGCGTAGGCCGCGTCGACATGCAGCCAGACTCCATGTCTGGCGCAAATGGCCGCGATTTCTTCTACCGGGTCGCTGCTGGCGCAAGGCGTGGTGCCGATCGTCGCACACACCATCACGGGACACTGACCGGATGCCTCGTCCTCCGTCAGCATCCTGTCGAGCACCTCGGGGCGCATGGCAAACGATTCGTCTACCTCTACATGCCTCAGGTTCTGCAGGCCCAATCCCGCAGCAATCACCGACTTGTCCAATGAGGAATGAGCGAGTTGCGATCCATATACCGTGAACGGGCCGGAGGCGTTCACTCCCGCGAGGCCGTGGTCCCTGATACCCGGGAGGGCCCGCTCCCGCGCGGCGATCAATGCGATGAACGTGCTCGTCGAGGCAGTGTCCTGGATGACACCGTCGAATAAGTCCGGCAGTCCGACAAACGAAACAAGCCATTCGATCATCCGCGATTCGAGCTCTGTACCGGCTGGGGAAGTGCGCCACAGCATTGCATTGGCGTTCAGTGCCGCGGTGACGAATTCGGCGAGGATGCCGGGATCAGAGGCTGAACTGCAGAAGTAGGCCATGAATCCCGGATGATTCCAATGTGTCAGACCGGGTACGATGGTACGATCCAGGTCGGCGAGGATGCTCTCAAAGTCTTCGGGCGACTCGGGAGCTTTCCGGGGAATGGCGTCTTTGATGTCGCCCTGTTGAACGGGCGAGAGTACTGGCAATTCATGCAACCGTGCCCTGTACGCTTCGATCCAATCGATCACGCGATCGGCCGATTCACGAAATGCGGCAGAGTCGATCGGTTTTTCCTGTCCAGGCTCAGCCATGCAAACATCTCCTGTGGGCTCGCAGTATCGCAATATTATGAAACCTAATCGAAACAGGAGAGGCCCGGCGGACAATCGTCCAGTAGTTTCGTCCCGATGACAGATAAACACGATGCCGACCTCCAAACCCTGCTCGACGGCTGCCGGGGTGCCGTGCGGGAGGAAATTGATGCAGTGCGGGCTGACCTTGATCGTCGAGGGTTGGCTGACCCCGTTTCTGCCACGGCCGGTTCGCGGGTATCCGGTTCCGGCGCCACTCGGATGTACGACTGGACCCTGCCGTCAGGGAGCTTTGCGATTCGCGTGGACGATGCCGTGTCCATCGAAACGGAGTCCGGCACCTGCCTCGGATTCGTGGTCCGATTCGACACGGGCAGAAATGTGCTCCGCGTAGCCACTGATGGCGCTCTGGGCAAAAGTCCCGGTTCCGGGCTGCTGACGTTTGATCCGACCTGGATGCTGGAGGCGTTAGACGAACGATTGGCGCAGATCGGAAAGAGTCCGGAGCAATTCCAGGTAGGGACTGCTTTAAAGTTGTTTGGCCGGGCCTTCCCCAGGGTGGGCGAACGATCTTCCGAAACGGTGTATACGTCCGGTCTGAACGAGTCGCAGATCCTTGCCCTCGCGCGAGTCCTTGGAAGCGACGTTCAATTTGTCTGGGGGCCGCCGGGAACTGGTAAGACCAAGGTTCTTGGTCATGCCGGCGCCGCGCTGGCTGACGAGGGCCACGTTCTAATCGTCGCGGCTACGAACGCGGCTGTAGACGAAGCGGCGGCACGAGTTGCAGAGAGGCTTGGTCCGGGAGCGGTCGAAGCGAACAGGATCCTGCGATTCGGTGCGGGTCTTCTGCCCGGTTCGGATCCGGTTCTCGGCGTCGATGCGGCTGTTTCACGCGCCGAACGATTGAGACCCAGCGGTTTGTCGCGTGCCATTGCTGAACTTACAGAGCGGCTCGGGCTCAAACACGAATCTGAGGACGAGTCCATCGCGATTACGGCGGCCAGGGTGCAAGCGGCGGCAAAGCGCACTGGAGATCCCGCCGATGCTGCGCTCGCCAGCAGGATTGCGACGGGCTACCAGGCATCCAGTCGGCGAGTCGTCGAATCCGCCGACGTGGTCCTGACCACGTTCGCGCGACTGGCTATCCGTGACGAACTGGCGTCATTGCGGTTCGATAGCGTGCTGATTGACGAGGCGAGTGCGGCCACTTTGCCCTATACCCTGTACGCCTCGTGTCTTGCCAGTGAGAGGGTGGCAGTGTTCGGCGACTTTCAACAGTTGCCCGCCGTCGTCCTGTCGCGTGGGGAGTTGGCGGCGGAGTGGCTGCGAAGGGATATCTTCCGAGCATCCGGTGTGCTGGATTCTGATGGTGGTTTGCCGTCTCCGCGAGATCAACTTTGCTCCATGCTCGATCAGCAATACCGGATGCGCCCTTCGATACGAGCGCTGATTGGCGACCTGTTCTACGGGGGGCGACTCCGGGACGGCAATGCCGGGATCGAAAGCGAGCACGATCTGATTCTGGTCGATACGGCCAGCCTCGAACCCCGCGTTGATCGTCGTGAGCGGTCGCGTCAGAACGACCAGCACCTGGAGGTGCTCCTCCGAGTGCTTGAGTTGCTGGGGCGACAGGGAATAGATGATGTGGCGGTGGTCGCGCCCTACCGAATCCAGGTGCGCGAGTTGAGAAGACTGGTCCGGTCGCGACTCGGCCGTGCAGCGCCACTGGATCTGGAGATCGCGACGATCCATCGGTTTCAGGGGAGAGAGAAAGGTGTCGTGGTATTCGACACTGTCGATGCGCCACCGGACCGGAGCTGGTTTCTCGACGAGCGTCGCAATCCCGATTTTCCGCGTATGCTCAATGTAGGCGTTGCTGAACAGGGTAGTGGACAGGGTTCGCCGTGACGGCGTCGTGGTTTCCGGGAGTAGCGTACGAGATCTGCACTCTGCCCTGGGCAACAGGTAGATCCACGAGTTTTCATGCACGGAATCGTAGGTGAGGCGTAGCGATCAAGATCGTATTTTTTAAAAAAACGTTATCCAGCGCCTCTGCTACTTGACTATCAAAAAAAAAGTTTTATACTTATTTCGTGCTGCGGAGGAGGCACCGGCGAAACCGGATCGCCGCCGTTCCGAAATGCGCGACGACAGGAGTGCTCGGTGGGACCGGAAGTTCTCAAATGAGGACGGAAGGAATCAATAGCTGACCGGGCGGAAAGTGCGAAAGCACGGCCAGTCGAGTACTGGGAGGGAGCGCAACCGACCAGGAAGCCGCGTTCGAGACGGACACAGAATCCTTCCTCTTGCCCCTGGGCGCTCTTCGGAGTGGCCGGGGGCTTGAGTATTGTGGGTACCCCATCCAATCGGCCGACTGTTAAAATTTCATTTTTTCAAAAAACCGACTGTGGAACGAATGTGGATAGACGGTGGAAAAAATCATAAATGTAGATTCTGCAAACTAGAGTACGACCAGCGGCCCCGCAGGTGTTTGTCCCCACTGATGTGAATTGGAAGCAGGCGATACAAATGGTCCGAATGATAGAGGTGGTGACTGCAGGCCAGGGTCTTCTGGATATCACGAATCGCATCGACGTTCTTGTGGAGCGGGCAACTGTGACAGAAGGATTGTGCACGATTCTGATCCGGCATACATCCGCGAGCCTGACCATTCAGGAGAATGCTGATCCATCTGCCAGGCGCGACCTTGAGGGTTGGCTGAACCGGCTGGTGCCGGAAGGCGACCCCGAATTCACGCACACGCACGAGGGTGCAGACGATATGCCGTCTCACATCAAGGCAGCGCTCACCGCAACGAGCCTTTCAATACCGATCGTTGACGGGCGTCTGGCCCTCGGTCGTTGGCAGGGTATTTACCTCTGGGAACACCGCAATCGTGGGTCGACGAGGGAATGTGTGGTGCATATCGGCACCTGAACGGTATTGTCCCCTTAAGAGCGATCGGCTACTGACTCGAGCGGAAAGCCCAGGGATGAAAGTCGTTGTGCAACGTGTAGACCGCGCCTCAGTGCGAATCGGTGGGCTTCTGGTCGGTGAAATTGAGAAGGGTCTGCTGGTCCTGGTAGGATTTTCGCCAGCTGATTCGGAGGAGACGCTATGCTGGATGGCAGCGAAACTACTCGACCTTCGGATATTTCCTGATTCGGACGGGCGGATGAACCTCGATCTCAAGACGGTCGGCGGAGGATTGCTGATCGTGTCTCAGTTTACACTGTACGGTGATGTATCGAAGGGCCGACGACCTTCATTCGTGGCGGCCGCTCCCCCCGATAAGGCCCGGACCCTGTATGAGCGTTTCCTGGAACTCTGCTCATCTGGCGGCCAGGAAGTGGCATCCGGTGAGTTCGGTGGCATGATGGATGTTGAATCCGTCAATTCGGGGCCGGTCACGCTGGTGATCGAACGATGAGCGGTCAGCCAGTATTCATTCTGGCATCTGGCTCTCCGCGCCGGCGAGAAATACTCACAGCTCTGGGGTTGACGTTCACTGTCCGACGTCCGGATCTGGAGGAGAGGTTTGTGCCGGGTGAGTCACCCGAGACAGCCGTGCGCCGTCTCGCTGAGGAAAAGGCGGATTGTGTGGCGGCCGAACCGGGTGACCTTGTTTTGGCGGCAGACACAATTGTCGTGCTGGATGGAGACCTGTTGGGAAAGCCGGCTGATGAACACGAGGCTATCGAGATGCTGATGCGACTCAGCGGGCGCTCGCACGACGTATTCACTGGAATGGCGCTTCGTGTCGATGGAAGAACTGTGTCAGCGGCGGCGCGTACCGGGGTCAACTTTCGATCATTGGACCGGGCCGAATGTGAGGAATATGTCGCGACGGGTGAACCAATGGACAAAGCCGGCGCTTATGGCATCCAGGGCTTCGGGTCGGCCCTGGTAGAGCGCATTGATGGTGACTTTTTTAACGTGATGGGCCTGCCCGTTCCGACGCTTCTGGAACTGTTCACTTCCATCGGATACCGGTATGCGTATGGCAGAATCGTCCGCGACCAGGCTGATGAGGAAGAATGAGTCGTCCTCGTGCTATTCTTGCTATCGACCAGGGTACGACCGGATCCCGAGCGCTCGTATTCGCCGGTGACGGGCGACTTCTGGCGTCCGCGTATCAGGAATTTCCACAGTACTTTCCCGAGCCCGGGTGGGTTGAGCACGATGCCGAAGAGATCTGGCTCTCTGTAGAAGCAACAGTGCGGCAGGCGCTCGGCCAGGCTGGGGTTACGGCTCAAGAACTCGGCGCGCTCGGGATTACCAACCAGCGGGAGACGACTGTGCTGTGGGACCGTCAGACCCTCCGGCCGGTCGCTCCGGCCATCGTCTGGCAGGATCGTCGCACAGCAACCCGTTGTGATCAGCTGCGGAATACGATTTCGGGAGAGCAGATCCGGGGCGTGACGGGACTTATCGTGGATCCGTATTTTTCAGCGACGAAACTCGAGTGGTTGCTGGCGAATGATACGGAGCGGCGGAAGAAGGCCGAGGCTGGCGACCTGGCATTCGGAACGATGGATACGTGGTTGATTCAACGGTTGACGGGCGGAACGGTTCACGCCACTGATCCGACGAATGCCAGCCGAACGATGCTGTACGATCTCAACGCCGGACAATGGGACCCAGACCTGTGCTCGTTATTTGGAATTCCGGCTGCGGTACTACCGGACATTCGCCCGTCGGCCGGGAACTTCGGGGTGACAGATCCGGGAATCCTGGGCGCCGAGGTGCCGATATGCGGTGTCGCCGGTGACCAGCAGGCTGCGCTGTTTGGGCAGGCAGGCTGGATACCCGGTGATGCCAAGAACACATATGGTACTGGAGCCTTTCTTCTCCTTCAGACGGGAGAGGAGCGAGGCCCCGACCTGTCCGGCGTGCTGACCACCGTCGCATGCGGTCCCTCGGGCGAGGCGACTTTTGCATACGAAGGATCAATACTCATTGCAGGTGCAGCCGTTCAGTGGCTCCGGGACAGCCTGGGGTTGATCGAATCCGCTGGCGAGACAGAGACCCTGGCGAGTTCGGTACCTGACTCGGCCGGGGTTACGTTCGTGCCGGCTCTTGCCGGACTTGGAACACCCTATTGGGTTCCGGAGGCCCGCGGCGCGATTTTCGGAATCACGCGTGGAACCACCCGGGCTCATCTGGCTCGCGCCGTGCTCGAGTCAATTGCGCACTCAACTGCAGATGTCATCGATGCAATGACTGGCGAGACCGGCCTGAGTCTCGGCACCTTGCGAGTCGATGGAGGCGCCGCGCGAAACGATTGGCTGATGCAGGCCCAGGCGGACCTTCTCGGCCGACCCGTCATTCGGCCAGAGGCATCAGAACTTACAGCAATCGGAGCGGCCGGTCTGGCCGGCATCGGCGCCGGATTGTGGGAGGGCCCGGATGAGCTCGCAACGGCGAGAGGCGGGGACGTGGTATTCGATCCAAACCCACAGGCAAGCGAATCTGTGTCGGCGCGGCGGCGGGAATGGAAGCGAGCTATTGATGCGGTCCTGGTTTGGACTGCTGAAGGGAGTACGGAATGACATCGGTGTATGTGTTTGGCGTGATCCTGGCGATACTCCTCGCGGCGGTACTCATCTCACCGTTTCTAGAGCGGGCTGACGTGGTCGGTTCGGGGTCCGCACCATCGGACCGGCTTGATCTGGCTCTGGATGCGCTGCGTGAGATCGAGTTTGAGTACGAAACAGGCAAGCTTGGTGAGGAAGATTATCAGTCGCTCCGGTCGCGCTATGCATCGGATGCGATTGCCGCGCGCGATGCAGGAGCGAGCGGGGCGGCCGGGGATCCGTCTCCTGGTGCCGGGTGTTGCCCCATCTGCGAGGCCAGTCTGGGTGCCGAGAGTCGATTCTGTTCGCGGTGCGGTACGGAGGTGGCGGACTGACGATTCGGCCGGTCGATCTGCGGAGCGACACGGTTACCCGGCCCTCGGCCGGGATGCGCCAGGCCATCGCCAAAGCCGCTGTCGACGATGACGTGCTCGGGAAGGATCCAACGGCTGACCAGCTTGAGCGACGCGTCGCTGCAATGCTTGGCAAGGAAGCGGCGTTGTTCTTCCCGTCGGGAACGCAGGCCAACCAGACTGGCATTCTTCTCCACACCGAGCCCGGTTCGGAAGTGATCTGTGAAGCCGATGCCCACGTGTTTCATTATGAATATGCCAGTGCCTCCTGGCTTGGTGGCGTTCAGCTGGTACCGGTGCCATCCGATGGCGGACGGCTCGATCCCGAACTGGTGCGCGCCAGCGTTCGGCCAGGCGATCGGCACCATCCGCGAACGCGCTTGATCTGCGCCGAGCAGACGCACGGTGCTTCCGGTGGGTCGGTCGTGCCGATCGAAACTCTCAACACTCTCCGGCGTGTAGCGGATGAGCTGGAGCTTCCTATCCATCTCGACGGAGCTCGCTTGTGGCATGCCGGGGTGGCTCTGGGTTGTCCTCTTTCGGAGATCGCCGCATGTGCGGACACCGTCATGGTTTGCCTGTCCAAGGGGCTTGGATGTCCGGTGGGATCGCTGCTTGCTGGTCCGGCAGATCTGATCGATGAAGCGTGGACGATCCGCAAGCGGCTGGGCGGCGGCATGCGACAGGTAGGGATACTCGCGGCGGCTGGTATATACGCGCTCGATCACAACCTCGAGCGACTGTCTGACGATCACGCCCGCGCCCGCCGCCTGTTCGATGCCTGTGTCGAAATAGACGGTCTCAGCCCGGTCCCACCAGACACGAATACGCTGCGCATCGATGTAGTGCGAGAAGACTTTCCGGCCGATCAAATATCTCAGCGACTTGAGGAACGAGGTGTCTGGATCCTCGCTCTGGGTCCCGATTGGTTGAGAGCCGTCACACATCTCGACATTGACGACGATGGGATCGACCGGACGATCGATGCGCTGCGTGAGGTGATGGCCTAGACGTCCCCAAAGCCGGCTCAGGGAGGCTATATTGGTGACTGAGTGCTGCGATGCTGACAGCACTCGACAGGACCGATGCAGCACCCAATAATTTTCATAAAAGGGGGATGATATGTCCGTCGCGAAAGTTACCGAGATCACCGCCTCATCGACCGAGAGTTTCGACGATGCAGTGCGAAGCGGGCTTGCCCGGGCCAACAAGACACTCAAGGGAATCAAAGGTGCCTGGGTTCAGCAAATGACCGTCGATTGCGATGGCAATGGCACTATCAGTGCTTACCGGGTGAACATGAAAGTCACGTTCCTGCTGAACGACTGAGCGTCAGTTCGCAGGGAGATTCTATGGGGCGGCCTCAAACGGGCCGCCCTCTTCACATCGGTAACGGCGTCAATCCCCTGGTTACTGAGCTGTGAGAGACAACGCCAGATGACAACTTGATGAAGACCCGAAATACCTTGGCTGTGGCGCTCCGGGACCGACCCGAATAAACTACGAAAGTCACAGGGTGGGTTTATGATGTTTTCGAGGCCGGTGTTGCCGGCGACGAACATACTTCACACCGGAATACGGGAGCGAGACAGCGATGGGACTCGAGCTGACTGAAGAACGTAAAAAGGCCCTGTCTGTAGCGATCAATCAGATTGAGCGGCAGCATGGGAAGGGCGCGATCATGCGCCTGGGCTCAGAATATGCCAGGGTCAAGATCGGTTCGATTTCAACGGGTGCACTCGTGCTTGATCACGCGACCGGGATTGGTGGAATTCCGCGCGGTCGAGTCACGGAGATCTACGGCCCGGAGTCTTCGGGCAAAACGACACTTACCCTGCACGTAATTGCCAATGCTCAACGTGCTGGGGGCGTGGCGGCATTCATCGACGCCGAGCACGCGCTCGACATCGGGTATGCAGCCAAACTTGGCGTTGACGTAGAGAACCTGCTGGTGTCGCAGCCCGATACTGGCGAGCAGGCATTGGAAATCGTGGAAGCTCTCGTACGGTCCGGAGCGCTGGATGTGGTCGTGATTGATTCGGTTGCCGCTCTCGTGCCGCGTGCCGAAATCGAAGGGGAGATGGGGGATGCCCATGTCGGCTTGCAGGCACGCCTGATGTCCCAGGCGCTGCGCAAGCTGACCGGTGCGATCGGCCGTTCGAATACATCCGTCGTGTTCACGAACCAGATCCGCGAGAAGATTGGAGTCATGTTTGGCAGCCCTGAAACGACGAGTGGTGGCCGAGCCCTGAAATTCTATGCGTCTCTCAGACTTGATATTCGACGCATTGCTGCGATCAAGGATGGTGGAGAGCCGGTTGGAAACCGTACCCGCGTCAAGGTGGTGAAGAACAAGTGTGCACCGCCGTTCCGCCAGGCTGAATTCGACATCATGTTCGAAGAACATGGGATCGTCCAACGCGCAGGTGCCTGGTACTCCTACGGCGACGATGTCCGCCTTGGGCAGGGCCGTGAAAATGCGAAGATCTTCTTTAACGAGAACCCCGATATAGCAGATGAAGTAGAGGTCCGGATTCGGGAGGTCCTGGGCATGAACGAAACTGAGGAAGAAGCAATCGAAGTCGCCGATGCAAACGTGGGGGCCGCCTGACGACCAAGCACTGCCCGGACATTGAAGGCGATCCGGGATCAGGCCAACGCATCACGCGGATTGAACCGAGCCCGCGTCCCCAGGGGGCGCGGGCTGTTTTCGTAGACGGAACCCTGTTCTGTGTAGTGCCGGCCGGGACGGTCAGTGGATTTCGACTGGAGGTCGGCGCTCAAGTCACACCCGAGCAACTCAACCAGCTTGAGGCGGCCGCGAGTCGGGCAAACGCGCTTGAGGCAGCATTTCGACTGTTGGCATATCGGCCACGCAGCCGGGTTGAGCTCGATCGCCGGCTTCGACGGTCCAGCCATCCTCCGGCGGCGATCCAAGCGGCGCTGACACGCTGCGATGAGCTTGGTTACTTGGACGATGAATCGTTTGCTCTATCGTTTGTTCGGGATCGCTTGAAGCTGAGTCCCCGGGGTCGCCGTGTGCTTCTGGCGGAATTGCGACAAAAGGGCGTGGCCCAGGAAGATGCGGCTACCGCAATCGAAGAGGCGTTCGCCGAACTGGACTTCGGGGAAGCTGAGTTTGCCAATCAGGTGGCAGAGAAACGCGCTCGAAGTCTTACAGGCCTTGCTCGGCCAGTGGCACGACGCCGACTCACGGCGTATCTCGCACGCAGAGGATTTCCGCCGGCATTGATCCGGGAAGCAGTTCTTGAGGCACTCGCCGATCTGCCTACCGATTGAGAACGTGGTACCGTGCGGCCATATTGATGAATTGCGTGTGTTACCAGCCCAAGATTTTCAATAGGCTTCTAGACATATGAAAGCGAACGAGATCCGATCTCGATTTATCCGGTTCTTCGAGCAGAGGGACCACCTGCACTTGCCGAGCAGTTCGCTAGTGCCGGAGGGGGATCCTACGCTTCTGTTCACGAATGCCGGCATGGTGCAGTTCAAGGACGTGTTCGTTGGGGACAAGGAGCGTCCGGCTTCTCGCGCCGTAACCTCGCAGAAGTGCCTTCGGGTCAGCGGTAAGCACAACGACCTCGAAGAGGTAGGCCGTACTGCACGGCACCACACGTTTTTTGAGATGCTCGGCAACTTTTCATTCGGCGACTACTTCAAGCGTGATGCGATCATTTACGCCTATGAGTTCCTCACGGATGATCTCGGAATGGATCCAGACCGACTCTGGGCGACGGTGCATGATTCAGACGATGAAGCAGCGGAGTTGTGGCCGGCCGTAACCGGCATTCCGGCCGAGAGGGTTCTTCGCCTGGGCGACAAGGACAACTTCTGGCAGATGGGCGACACGGGTCCGTGTGGACCGTGCTCAGAAATTCACTACGACATGCGTCCCTCGGGCAGTCCGCGCGATCTGTCGGCCGAACAGTTCAATACGCTGGGTGAAGCTGACCAGTTCATGGAGATCTGGAATCTCGTTTTCATGCAGTATCAGCGTAGCGAAACGGGCGATACGCCCCTGCCCGCACCCTCGATCGACACGGGTGCCGGCCTGGAACGTATTGCCGCTATTCTCCAGGGGACTCGGACGAACTACCACACGGACCTTTTTCTGCCGATCATTTCAGCGGCTGAGTCAATTGTCGGGCGCGATTACTCGCAGGCGCCCGAAGACTGGGAGGCGGGACTGCCGATCCGGGTACTCGCCGATCATGCCAGAGCCGTCGCGTTCATGCTGGCCGATGGCGTTTTTCCCTCCAACGAGGGTCGAGGTTACGTACTCAGGCGCATCCTGCGGCGTGCTGGTCGCTATGCCTGGCTACTCGGCCGGCGCGAGCCGACGTTGGACCGCCTGGTGGGTGTGGTAGTAGACGAGATGTCCGGTGCGTATCCCGAGCTGACGGCCCGTCGAGAGCATCTGATTCGAACCACGCGTGACGAGGAAGAGCGCTTTCTTGCCACGATCGACGCGGGCATGGGCCGCTTCGAGGAGGTCGCGCCCGCCGGTGGATCCGGTACAATTTCTGGCGACGAGGCCTTCAAGTTGTATGACACATATGGTTTCCCACTCGATCTCACTGAACTGATGGCGACCGAGCGAGGGTATGGCGTTGACCGAACCGGGTTTGCAGCTGCGCTTGAGACTCAGAGAGAGCGATCGCGCCGTGGCAGTGTGATGCCGGGCACCGCCGGCCAGGACGGGTCAGGACTGATCGCGCAGGAGACAGTGGATGCGGCTCGAGTTCTCTCCGCGCCGGGAGATCAGACGTTTGTCGGGTATGACGATCTGATGGTAGAGACTTCCGTTCTCGCCTATGCTCGACACGACGCGACCGGGTTATTCGTTCTCGAGCGCAATCCATTCTATCTAGAGGCCGGCGGGCAGATCAGTGATTCTGGTCGACTGATTGGCGAAGGCTGGGAGGCTGAGGTCTGCGGGCTTACGCGCAATGAACGGGACCAGGTCGTCGCCATTGCGATGGTGAAGACGGGTGAGTTGCCCGAAAAGGTGACCGATGTCCGCGCCGAAGTAGCGAACAGCGTCCGCCATGATACTGAGCGAAATCACACGGCAACTCATCTGCTTCATGCGGCCCTGCGAAAGACGCTCGGTGACCATGTGCACCAGGCGGGCTCGCTCGTCGCCCCGGACAGGCTGCGGTTCGATTTTTCGCACTCGGGCGTCGTGGCCACAGAGGAACTTAGTGCGATCGAGCGGCAGGTGAACGAGGCGATACTGTCGAACAGTCCCGTAGAAATCAGCAATCAGCCGTACCGCCAGGCACTCGATTCCGGCGCCATGGCTTTGTTCGGCGAGAAATACGGAGATGTTGTTCGAGTGGTCGCTGTTCCCGGCGTCAGTCTGGAATTATGTGGGGGCTGTCATGTGCGCTCCACGGGTCAAATAGGGCAGCTACGAATTGTGTCGGA
>JBDHMQ010000092.1:0-6597 GCA_039656095.1 Gemmatimonadota bacterium
CAGGCGCATGAAGATGCTGCACAAGGTGGGATTGATGATCAGGCCCACGAATAGTGAGGATGACAGAGTGATGATGAGCGTGCGCGGTAAATAGCTCATGAACTCACCAATCATGCCTGGCCAGAATAGCATGGGAGCAAAAGCCGCGAGCGTCGTAGCCGTCGCCGCAATTACGGGCATGGAGACTTCACCAGTGGCGAGCTTGGCCGCCGTATTGGCGTCGAACCCCTGCTCCCTGAACCGATAAATATTTTCAACGATCACGACGGCGTTGTCGACCAGCATTCCAAGTGCGAGGATCAGCGAGAACAGAACGATCATGTTCATCGACATGCCCAGCATCTGGATGACGCTGAAGGACAGGAACATCGAAAGCGGAATTGCGACACCAACAAACGAGGCGTTCCGGACACCCAGCGAGAACAGCAGCACAATAACAACCAGGATCAGCCCAGAGATAATGTTGTTCTCGAGGCTACTCACCATCATCCGTACGTCCTCAGCCGAGTCCGACGTAATCGAAATCTCGGTTGTGGCGGGGAGTGTCGGCTCCATGTCCGCTACGACTGCACGCACGGCCTCCGAGGTTTCGATGATGTTCTCGCCCGATCGCTTGCTCACGCTCAAAGTGACGACCGGCTTGCCGTTCAAGCGCGCATAACTGTCCCTTTCCTTGAATCCGAACTCCACCGTCGCTATGTCACGGATGTACACAGGAATCTCACCGGACTCGCTGACGACGATGTCCTGAATGGGGTCCGCCGTTTCGAATTCACCGGGCACGCGGACGAGGTATTTCATGTCGCCCACATCGATCGTGCCGCCGGGAATGGTGATATTTTCGTCGGCAATCGCATCGATGACATCGTCGAAACTGACACCGTAAAACTTCAACTTCGGCAGGTCCACGTCGACCTGGACCTCACGCTCGAGGCCACCAGATAGACTTACCGAGAGAACGGAGGGGATTTGCTCGATACGATCCTGCATGTCCTCGGCGAGCTGTTTGAGCCGGACCAGGCTGTATTCGCCGGCGAGATTGACCTGAAGAATTGGAAAATTTTCCATACTGAACTCAAGAATCGCCGGTTCCTCCGCCGCGGGCGGCAATTCCGGCTTCGCAATGTCGACCTTTTCGCGAACCTGTTGTAATGCTTCTGTCATGTCGACGCCGGCCTCGAATTCGACATTGATTGACGAGAAGCCTTCGACAGATGTCGAAGTCAGAGTCTTCACATCGGAGATCTTGTTGATCTCCTCTTCGATCGGACGGGTGATCAGGCTCTCCATGTCCTCCGGCGACACCCCGGGATAGATCGTACTGATGGCTACGTTGGGGATCTCGATATCCGGCTGCGCTTCCTTGGGCACCGTTATGTAGGAATACAGACCGGCTATCAGGATGATCGCGAGGAGGACCAGCACACTGGTCGGGTGATCGACGGCGAACGATGTCGGGCGGAACTCTTTGAACTTCTTTCCGTCTCTCTGAATAGCCGCCATTACTCTGCCCCACCCACGATGCGCACCCGGTCCCCCGGATCGACCAATTGCTGCCCACGGACTACGAGGCGGTCACCTGCTTCAAGTCCACTCATAACGACGACCGAATTTTCGTCGCTGGATCCCAGGACTAAGGTGCGTGGCACGGCGATGTCATTGCCGTCCTGCGATTCTACAACGAGTGCCAGAAATCCGTCCTCGGTGCGAATCAGCACTTCACGGGACACGACGATGGCGTCATCGACCCGGCGCAGCAGCACGCGCACGTTCGCAATCATGTATGGCTTTACCGCGCCGTCCGGATTGTCCATGACGATCTCGATGGGAAACGTGCGACTTTGCCTGTCCACAGCCGTACCGACGAAATCGATCTGGCCTTCAAACACCTGGCCCGGAAGAATGTCGAAGCTGATGTTCGCATCGCCGCCCACTGAAACCTGTGGCGCGAACCTCTCAGCAACCCCCCCGGTAATCCGGAGCCCTGATCCGTCCACGATGCGCGCAACCGGCGTTCCTGGCTGAACGATCTCTCCGGCATCGACCAGCTCGGAATCAAAAGTCCCGGCCACCGGAGATCGGACGACCGTGCGATCCAGTCGCGCCTGTAGCTGGACATGGCGGGCCATCGCGGACTCGGCATCGGCTTTGGCTTGCAAGAAGACGATTTCGCTCCCGATGCCCTCATCCTCCCACAACCGCCGCTGTGCTTCATGTCTACTTGCGGCGATCTCGGCCCCCGCCCGTGCCTCATCCACTTGTGCCGCGAGAACGTCGTCATCGATCCGGGCAATCGCCTGGCCACGACGAACGCGAGTCCCCTTCTTGGCGACGAATGCCTCGAGAATGCCTGATTCTTCGGCACTTAGCGTAATGTCGGTCTCCGGCTCCGCCTCAGCAGTGATCCGAACCGTCGCGCTGAATGTCGCGGGGCGAAGTGTCTCGACTTCGACATTGACCACCTTCACATACGGCTCGTCTGCATCGCCGGCCGATTCGGTCCGCCCACATGCTGTGGTCGCAATCGCCGTCGCGATCAACAGCGCCATAACTATGATCGATCTATTTCCACTCATCATTCGCCTGTTCATTATCTGGACTCCACCGGAACTGGTACTCGATCGGCCCCTGGTTTTTCGAGCATTTCAGCCAGCGCCGTGTCTACCGCCGGCACACTGCCCACCGCCAGGTCCAACTGTGCTCTGGCAACGAGAAAATCGTACACAGCTTGCGCGTAATTCAGCTCTGACCGCCGCAGGGCGAGTTCGGCATCAATTACCTCTAGACGTGACCCGGTTCCTTCCCGGTACAGCGACGAAGCAATCTCGAATCCACGTGTGGCCTCACCGACGGCCCCACGCTGGCCTCTCGCCCGAGCCAGGGACTCCGTCAGCTGATCCACTCGCGTCCTCACGTCGCTTGCTGCCCGAAGTCGTACATCCGCTAGCTGCGCTTCGAACTGCCGGACACCAATCCGCCGCTGAGCGATACGGTTCCATCGCCGCCCGCCCGAGAAGATCGGAATGCTGACCCGAAGGCCGACGGCCGTCGCGGAGCTGCGCTGCATCGCAGTTTCACCGAAGAAATCGAGACTGCCATTCTCTTGAGCGGTCAGCGTATAGTTGAAAAATGCGTTGATCGTCGGGAACAAGTCGGTTCGATCGACCTTCACCTGCACTTCCTCCAGCTCCTTCCGCAACGCCAGCTGGCGCACGTCCGAGCGGCTCACTGAAGCGCGCACAACCAGCGCCTCCGGATCGGCCAGTCCGGCCATGTCCACGCCCGCGAATCCGATCAGTGCGCGATTGGCTTCTGAATTCGCTGCCAGGTCCACGGGTGACACGGTCGACAGGACTCCCTCCGCAGCCACCTCGGTCAGCGCCGGAAATCCCATTTGGATACCGAGCGTCCGCCGCGCCTCGGACAGCGCATCAGTGCTGCGTCGTAACTCGGGTTGGATGTTGGCCAGTTCTACTTCGAGCCGGAGTACGTCATAGTCACCGAGCAAACCCACCCGGTTGAGGGCCCGAGACTCGTCCAGAGTCTGCACGACCCGGTCTACGCTGCTGTCCGTCACCCGAAGTCGTTCCTCGGCCAGGAGCACATTCAGGTAGGCGATCCGAACATTGGTGGCTACCTGCTGCACAGCGCCCCGCAACACTTCCTGGTTGAAGTCACGAAATTTGCCGGCCGTACTCACACCCAGAAATACCGTCGCATCGAACAATGGCTGATCGACGGTGATTCCCGCTTGCCACTGATTGTCAGCTCCGAATCGCACAGGAATTACATCGTCCGGTGAAGCATTGGGATCGAAGATGATCGCCGGCAGGAACGCTTCGGGAACTGTCAGGTTCCGGGTGTAAGAAGCCGTAGCGTCGATCTCCGGAAACAGCCCGCCGTACGCTTCCCCGACCTGCTTCTCAGCCGTGGCAAGGTCGAGTTCCGCCACGCGCAGCTCGCGGTTATTGCGGAGCGCTATCCTGACGGCTCGCTCAATGGAATATGACGGTAGCTCTTGCTGGGTTGCCCCCGCACTCACAGGCAGAGCGAGAATCATCACTAACCCGGCGCTGGCTATCCACGGCCACGTCCGCCCCTTCGCGCAGACCCTCACGCCGTCGCCTCGGACTTAACGGGCACGAGTCCTATGTCAATGAGATCGCGAAACTGCTGATACAGGAAGCCCGAGGCTGATTCGCCATCCGGGATCTCAATCGCCGAGCCTTCGAGCAGCGAGTCGCTCTCACACGCCATCGTAATCGTCACCAGACCGTGAACGATCGACCACAGATAGAGCACTACAATATCCGGGTCGGCTTGCCGGATTGTTCCAGCCTCCATCGCGTCCACGACGCAGTGCCTGAGTACTCCGTACCCACCACGGCCAGGCACGTCATCCAGTTTCCGGGGTTGGTCTGCTTGGATGCCGAAAATGACTTTGAAGTACGGCTTGTGTTCGATCGCGAAGCGGATGTATCCCTGCCCAAGCACCGCGAGTCGTTCGATCGATCCCACCGGAAATGCCTCGATCGCCCGCCACAGGTGCGCCTCGGATCGCTGGAACCCCCGCGCTACTACCTGGCTGACCAGGTCTTCCTTGTTCTGGAAGTAGTGGTATATGGCCGTGGGTGTCGTACCTACCCGGGCTGCAACCGCGCGCATCGAGAGTGCCTCAAGACCTCCTTCGGCAAGGAGATCCCGCGCTGCCGTGAGGATTGCGGATTCGGTGTCCCCCGCGACAGGAGGAACCTGACTGACTTCCATTTCTTGCGCTCCGGACTAAATGACCCCGTTTAGTTAACGGCGTTAACCTAACACTGTTAACCAGACGCGCAAGACATGTTTCATATGGCCTGTCGGGTATCTACTGCGTGACCTTCAACTCCAGCCCGATCTCGTATTCGCCAGAATCCCCCGAGCCAGCTAGCGAATAATCGCCGGGCCCCTTAAGCAGGACCGATCCCCGGAACAGCAACCGATCACCACCGGCCAACCGGATGAGCAAGGCAGACTCAACGTCCGCGGACGCGTTCCCGAGGGCATCGGCAAACACACCGGTGGTTCCGGGTAAGGCACTCCTGCCACGTCCTAGAATCGTCTGGATCACATCGCCGAGGGCGTCCCCCAGTCGATCGAAGAAGTTCGGACGATCGATGTCGAATACTTTCAATTGCACCGAATGGATCGCATCGGCTCGTACGAGCATGATGAGACGATCCCACGCATCGATTCTGGACATATCGAATGTGCCGAAGACGCCGTCGTCGGCACCACGGACGAATCCTGGCTCCTGGTCGTGATCCGGATCGCACTCCCAATGCCGTTCTAGATCCGGCATCACCGCATGGAGTGTGTCGTGCTCTCCCCTACTCGACACGTACCGTACATCAGCCACGAACCGAAAGTTTGAGTGCTTGCCGGACAACTTGTTCGGGAATCGAAATCCGGTGAGCGACAGCTCATAGTTTGACAGGGCCATCAGTCCGTCTCCCCTACGCGGTCCACGCGTCGATCCAACTCCATAAACGCACGCTCCCAATCGGGCCCGCTTCCATGGCGGACGATCGTGTCGCCTCCGCCCAGTGCCACGATCAGGCCGACGGCATGGTCCGTTGTCGTAGCTTCGAGAGAAAATTTGGCGAAGCGTGCGTCGGGGATAGTCTTCGCAATCTTCGCACGCAAAGTCTCAATGCGAGCATCAAGTTCCGGGTTGGACTCGCACCCCTTCATCGACGTCTGTGTTTCCATGTACTTGCTCCCGGTCGATATCCGTTGGCGTCAGACACCCGAGATGTTACCCTCGGGCACCGTGATTGGGAACGGTTGGCATTGGTTGCATGCAAGCTTCATAAGACAAAAACAGGGAGATTCACGCTGACTGACACACATACTGCGACGCGCGTCGCCGAGTGGATGGCAGGACAGACCGCCGCGATGACCGAGCTTCTCGTCGACCTCGTCGAAGCGGAGTCGCCGACCGTAGATCCAACAACGCAGTTCGGACCTCAAGACATTCTGCGGGCTGAGTTCGAGTCGTTTGGCTACGAGGTGCGCCGCATGGGTGGTAATGATGGCCGTGACGGTGGTCGACTCCTGGTGCGTCCACCTCGTTCGGTCCGGTCGGCTCAGTATCAACTACTGATCGGTCACTCAGACACCGTCTGGGACGTCGGTACGCTGGATGAAATGCCGGTGGCATTCAACGACGGACGGCTTCACGGGCCGGGTAGTTTCGACATGAAGGGCGGCCTGGTTCAGATGGTGTTTGCCTTGCGTGCGCTGAAAGAGCTGGGACTCGAACCCCAGGTAACTCCTGTGCCGTTTATTAATTCTGACGAAGAAATCGGCAGTCCATACTCTGAGCGTCAGATTGTACAGCTCGCGCGGCATGCAGACCGAGCGCTGATCATCGAGCCCGCGGCCAGTCCGAATGGTGCGTTGAAGACTGGTCGTAAGGGAAACGGCAGCTATGAGGTGATCGTTCGGGGCAAGGAATCTCATGCCGGTCTGAATCCGGCTGGCGGCTCGAGCGCTATTCATGCAGCCGCGCTGCTGATCGATCGACTGCAGTCTCTGAATGACTACGAGCGAGGC
>JBDHMQ010000093.1:0-6459 GCA_039656095.1 Gemmatimonadota bacterium
TACAGGATCGGCCGAGGTGTGCTCGAAGCGCTTGGCATTGAGTTCGACCTCCGACCGGGCGATATCGCCATCCGGGGCAACCTGTGTTCGGTAGATGGCGATGGCATCGTAGTCGATAGGCGCGCCGGCCGGATTTCGACCGAAGCGGCGAAACCTGTTTGCGAAGCGCTCGACCAGATTGAGATTGAGGGTGCCCGCGTATTCGTCCAGTGCGTAAAAGAGCATCGTGTGCTGATTGTTGTCCGGCCGGACGAGGCATCGGGCGCGAGCGTTGCCGACACAGATCCAGGTCGGGTCGGCTTCAAACCGCAGTCCGTTCGCGCTACCGAACCGGGTTCCGAGACCGCTGCCCGTGCCATAAGGGCCTGGGTGGAATGTGTACCTGGAGTACTCGGCGACCGGGAGCGGGCGAACATGGTCCTGCTGCGAGGCGCCTCGCAGCTGCCGGACTGGCCTGAATTTCCGGAGGTGTTCGGACTTCGTTCCCTGGCCATCGCGGCCTATCCGATGTACCGGGGAGTAGCCCGGCTTGTGGGTATGGAAGCGATCAGTGTCCCGGAGGGCCCGGAACATCTGGTTACGGCGCTGGCCAGAGAAGGAGCGGGGCGGGACTTTGCGTTCGTTCACGTGAAAGCTCCCGACAAGGCCGGCGAAGACGGCGATTTTGACCGCAAGGTCGCGGTGATTGAAGAAGTAGATGCCGTCGTCCCCGATCTGCTGGCCGCGTTTCCCGGTGTTTGTCTCGTCACGGGAGATCATTCCACACCAGCAACGATGAAAGCACACAGCTGGCATTCCGTTCCGTTCCTGATTACCGGGGGGCACGGGAGGGGTGGATCGGTGGGCTCTGAATTCGGTGAGAGAGCGTGTCGCCAGGGAAGCCTCGGGCTGCTCCGGGGTTGTGAACTCATGCCGCTCGCGATGGCGCGGGCCGGTCGACTATCAAAATTTGGGGCCTGAACCAGATGACGCAATCAAAATGTTCGGCGTGCGGAACACCAGGTGACGGTGAATTTTGCACTCGCTGTGGTAAACCCAGGGGCACAGTCGGTCACTGTTCATCCTGCGGTGCCGCGAGTGAATCAGGTGCGCTCTATTGTGGCGAATGTGGGACTCCCTATGGTCGGCCCCCTGCGAAGTCGCTGAAAGCCCGCCTTCCCTGGATTCTGTCCGGGCTCGCGCTCGTCGCTTTTGCATTCGCGCTCAGCGTGATGATTGGGAAGGGCACAGGGGAGAGGTTGCCCGGAATGCCTCCGACCGGCGGCGTCATCAGTGGTGACCAGCCTGCACCAAGTGCCGGCGGAGTCGACCTGTCCAGCATGACGACTCGTGAAGCCGCCGACCGATTGTTTGATCGGTCGATGCGGGAGGAGAGCGCCGGAAACATGGCCCAGGCGCTGCAATTCGCTGAGATGGGCGTCCGGACGTACGGCATGATACCGGCGGACGAAATAGATGCTGACGCGCATTTTCATCTTGGATTGCTGGAATTGCTGAGGAGTCAGCCGGATGACGCCGAGTTGCATGCGGCCGCAATTCTGGAGACGGCTCCGGATCACCTTCTCGGCTGGGTCTTACAGGAGCGGATTGCTGAACAGCGAGGTGACGCGGCGGGCGTCGAATTGGCCGGTAGTCGATTTCTTGAGGCAGTGGATGCGCAACGGGCACTGAACCTGATGGAGTACGCTCAGCACATCGGGATCATTGACGCCCAGGAAGCCCGCCTGAAGTCCGTTCCATAACCTGGCCGATGTCGGCACGCTTCAGGCTGTTGGCATTCATCACGACTGAAATGGAACTGCCCGCCATCGCCGCCTCGGCCAGTATGGGATGCAGCAGGCCGAGGATCGCGACCGGAATCGCCAGCGTATTGTAGAAGAACGCCCAGAACAGGTTCTGGCGGATTTTTCCGAACGTAGCACGGGCCAGGTTGATCGCACGGACCACGCCCTTGAGGTTGCCGCCCGTCAGCGTCAGGTCGGCCACTTCAATAGCGATGTCAGTTCCAGTGCCAATGGCGATTCCAACATCGGCTTGCTTCAGGGAGGGCGCGTCGTTGATGCCGTCACCGACCATCACCACGTTCTGTCCCTGCCGCTGCAATTCGCGCACGACCTCGACCTTGTCCTCGGGCATCAGGCCTGATCGGACCGACTCGATTCCGACTGCCTCTGCCACGGCCTGGGCGGTACGTTCATTGTCGCCCGTGAGCATCATCGTCTTGAGGCCCAGGCGATGCAGTTCACGGATTGCTCCGGCGCTGTCCGGCTTTATTTCGTCGGCAATGGCGATCAGCCCGACCACACTATCGCCGAGCGCCACAAATGCGATGGTTCGGCCTTCACTCTCAAGCGTGTCGGCTTGATCCGAAAGCGGACTGACGTCGACGCCTTCGTCCTTGAGCAGGCGGGCCTGCCCGACCAGCCCACGTCCCTGCTCGAAAGAGCCGATTACACCGAGGCCGGTTCGGGCCGCAAAATCACGGACGGGTCGGGGCTGGATGCCCCGCTCACTCGCCGCTTCGACCACCGCCCTTCCCAGGGGATGCTCCGAATGCTGCTCAAGAGAGGCTGCCAGGCGCAGCAGTTCTTCTTCCGTCCACGAAGCAGCCGGCACGATGTGGGTGATGGACGGACGGCCCAGCGTGATTGTCCCCGTCTTGTCGAACACGACGATGTCGGCCCCATCCAACGATTGTATGGCCTTGCCGTCACGCACGAGGATGCCGTTCTCCGCTCCCAGTCCCATTCCGACCATGAGTGCTGTAGGCGTGGCCAGGCCCAGGGCACAGGGGCAGGCGATAACGAGTACGGCCAGGGCGGCGTAGACGGCCAGGGAAACCGTAGACAGACCGGGCTGAACCCAGGGAATGAACTGGGCCGCATATCCTGCGATGGCCCGGAACGGGCCCGGAACGAGCAACCAGGCAACAAGGGTGGCCGCTGCGATGCCCAGGACGACCGGAACGAATACGGCCGTGACGCGGTCGGCGAATTCCTGAATGGGCACCTTGCTGCCCTGCGCCTCCTGAACCATCCGTACTACGCCCGCCAGGAACGTGTCCTCGCCCACCCCGGTCGCGCGCACCTTCAACACACCGTGCGCATTGATTGTCGATCCGATGACTCGATCCCCGGGGCCGCGGTCAACCGGAATCGGCTCGCCCGTCGCGAGCGACTCGTCAACAGCACTGGCTCCGTCCACTACGACTCCGTCTGTAGGAATCCGCTCGCCGGGCCGAACGATCATCACGTCGCCGACCACGACTTCTCTGATCGGAATCTCGAACTCAACACCATCGCGCTCAACTCGAGCGGCTCGCGCCTCCAGGGAGAGGAGTTTTCGAATCGCGGCCGAAGATCTGCCCCGGGCCAGCGCTTCGATGAACCGACCCGTCAGATGGATCGCCATGATCATCGCGCCAACTCCCGCGTAGTTCATGATTGGCGGTCCAAAACCCGACAGGTGGGCGACGGCGACGAATCCAGTCGCTACGGCTGCACCACTGCCCAGTGCGATCAGCGTATCCATATTCGGTCGAAATCGGCGCAGACCGTTAATGCCCGAAAGGATGGTTTCCAGGCCAGGCCAGACCAGAACAGGGAGCGCCAGGAGCAGCATGCCCAGTTCGTAGGCAATCGGGCTGGGCCAACGGACATGGAAGAACATCTCCGGGAGCATCCACAGGGCGATCGGACCCGCCAGGCTCCAGGCAATGATCATTCGGAGGCGCGCTTCCTCAGTCCGCTCTTCCCGCTTCTCGGTCTGCACCCGCTCCCGTTCTGCCGCGCCGCCTGCCTGGGGAGGAGACAGTCGGTATCCGGCCTTCAGGACAGCATCTGAGAGGTCCACGAACTGCACGAGGTCCGGATCGAACGTGATCGTTGTCGACTCCGCGGGCAGGTTTACCGAAGCAGTGACGCCTTCGATCGCATTGAGACTGCGTTCGACGGATGCACTACAACCAGCGCAGTGCATCCCTTCAACATTGAACGACCTGGTTTCTCTGGACATGCAATCCTGTTTCTCAATCCGTCTATACCGGCTCGAATCGGGTGCGGCACGAGAGCAACAAGATACACCATGCAACGCGCTCCCGCGGTAGACGCGAACGGCGACCTTCCTTAGACTGACGACATGTTTAGAAAGCTGAAAGATGCGATCGATTCGGCTCTGAGCTCGCTAGAGAGCAGAGCCGGCGGCGAGGATGAGGATATCGACCGGCTGCTTGCGGGAATGCGTGAGGAACTGATCGAAGCCAAAGCCTCGACGCCGCGCCTCGAGAACGGCCTGGAAAAATTGCGTCGCCGACAGGCGGACGAGCGGAATCGAGCGGAAGACTGTGTGCGGCGCGCCGGACAGGCTGAAGAAATCGGTGATGAGGAGACGATGCGTGTTGCGGTAGAGTATGCCGAGCGGCACCACGAGCGGGTCAGGGTCCTCGGTGAACAGATTGAAGGCGCCGAGGCTGAGCTGGCCCTGCATTTGCGCAATGTGAAAGAAATGCGTGCGCAATTGAAGTCGTCAGTCACCAATAAGGATGCACTCAAGGTGCAAGTACGTCGGGCGCAAGCGACGGAATCGCTGCGTGGTGGTGGCGATTCGGCATCCAGCCGGTTCGACCGCATGGTATCCGACATCGAGCAGGACACCGACAGGGCGGAAGCGGCTCGGGATCTGGAGGACGAACTTGCCTATGGGGGTCCCGGCAAAGGACCTGCTCATCGCCCTATCGATCCGGACGATCTCGCGGATCTTCAACTGGACGAACTGAAGCGCCGTATGGCTGAGGAAAGCGACGAATAGTTCCTCAGCAGGCTTCTAGGGCTTTCCGACGAGGTTTACCAGCTGGTCCAGCTGCTCGGTCTGCCCCATCACGATCAGCGTATCTCCCTTTCCAAGCACCTCTGCAGGCCCCGGGTTATATCGCCAACCCGGCTCCCGGTCACTGTCTCCGGTATGTCTGATGGCAATCACGATGAGGCCTGTGCGCTGGGGGATCTGTGCCTCGGCCAGAGTCTGACCTACCAGCGTTGCTTCGGATGAAATGCGGACCTCCTCCAGGCGGAGAGCCAGTCCATCACCCTGGGCAACGACGTCGAGAAAGCTGACGACCTGCGGACGTAGCAACATGGCAGCCATACGAGTGCCGCCGGTAACGTTGGGACTCACTACGTGGTCGGCTCCAGCCACGTAGAGTTTCTGGGTAGTCTGCTCATCATAGGCCCTCGCTACGATCGTCAGGTTCGGCTGAAGATCCCGAGCGCTGAGACATACGAACAAATTGTCGGTATCCTTGCTCAGGCAGGCGACCAGGCCTCGTGCCAGGCCGATCCTACCCTCGACGAGCGTCTCATCCTTGGTTGAGTCCGCAACTAGAACGAGGACGTCCTCATCCATTCTCCGCAGCTGCTCGGCTCGCTCTGCGTCCCGATCTATGATCAGATATGGTACGCCCGCTGCCTTCAGCTCGCTGGCTATCTGCAGACCGGTACGTCCGCCTCCACACACCACCACGTGATTCTTTAACTTCTGAATGTTCTTCATATTTCGCCGGATTCTGAATGCCTGCCCGAGATCCATTTCGATCAGGGCCGACGTTAGGAGCGCAAACCAGACGCCCATCAGGGTGATGCCGCCAGCGAGCAACACAGAGGCGAGAATGCGCCCCACCTCGCTCAACGGCCGAACCTCTGCGTATCCTACCGCGGTAATCGTGATGATCGTCATCCAGATACCGTCGGCGAGGGGCCAGCCTTCGATCAGCCAGAAGCCCAGCGTCCCGCCTGCCACAAGAACGAACAGCGCAAGAAAGACCCCCGCTATCCGAAGCCCAAATATCCGCCATGGTCCGTCAGGCTGCATCAGATGTTCCTGTCCCGCCGAACCGGTACGGTGCGCCCACGAATCGTCGCACCATCCAGACGTGCGATCACCTCATCGGCAACCTGGGAATCAATGTCGACGAGCGAGAAATTTCCCATGATCTCAATCTTGCCGACTTGTCCACCGGCAATCTCGGCTTCGCCGGTAATCGCCCCAACCAGGTCGCCCGGTTGCACCTCGTCCCGGCTTCCAACTCCGAAATACAAACGGGTCCATGCAGGCCGCACACCACGCGGCACGCGATCAGGCTCTCTGGGGGACCGGCTTTCTTTAACCATGGGCCGTCCAGGTTCTCCAGTCGACGCCTCTTCCACATCGGCCCACGGTCTTACAATCCCGGGGAGATCCGATCGGCGGCGGAGCAGGCGCGAGAGCACTGCAGCGAGCCGCACCGCCCCGATTTCTTCTAATAGTGGCTCCAGGACGAGGAGTTCTGACAAGATGTCACCCTGTTCGGATTCTTCCCGCAGGCGCAGGCGATATCTCTGAATCGGGTCCACCTCTCGCCCCAGAGCTGCCCCAGGGAGAATGTTCATGGTTCGGCCTGCTCGTTTCAACATGAGATCCAGCTGC
>JBDHMQ010000094.1:0-6303 GCA_039656095.1 Gemmatimonadota bacterium
CGTCTCCATCCGGGTCGAGGAACACCTCGAAATCGTGGTCGTGGTAAATGATCGCGTCTCGGTCGGTCAACGTGCCCCACAGATGGGGCTCTTCGAGCCACGCACCCACGTACAAGTGTGTGGCGTCCCACAGGATTCGCGCCCGAGTCGTCCAAGTCGGGTCGGGGTGGTCCTCCCCCCGAATGTCCACGAACGACTCCGTCATGGGAGCGTCGGCCCAGGCGATCTCATCGAGGCGCCCATCGATGGTCGGAGCGTCCGCTGTCCGCGCCGCCTGATAGCTGCGGGAGGCACCGGGGGTTCCTTGCCGACCCATCCAACAGCCGCCAAACAAGAGCACGACACCCACGATCGCCAGCAGGCGCCGCTTCAACTCCACGAAGAAATGCTGTGAGGGTCTTATCGGGGTGTCCGCTGCGGTGTGGCACCCTCGAGGTTCTGGTCGCGCAGCATTTCCAGGTAGGCGGGATGCTCGCGGATCGGGTCGAAGACGGGTGACCACATGAGCGCCAGCGTCTCAAACGGCGCCACGCCTGCCAGGCCCGCCGCCGCAAAGTCGGTATGCCCCATCGCGACGGCTACTTCCAAAACTCCGCGCAGCGGCCAGACCTCTAGAGCTTCCAGATCGCCCTCAATGAAGCGTCTGCGCAGCGACCTCTCCCTCCTGGACGGCGCCGCAGCAGCCCACTCCTCAAGTCTTCCCAGGTGCGCGTAAGCCTCGCCAAGCACGGTGGCGAGAATCGGATCCCCGGGGAACTCGTCAAAGCCGGCTTCGATGACGGGCAACGCATTCTCCGCCCGGCCATCGACGATCAGGCCCCGCGCGTGCCAGAGGATCCGTATCGGAACACGATCGAGTGCGACAGCCCGCTCCGCTGCCCGTCGTCCCTCGACGATCCGGCCCACGTCGAGGAGCATCTCCGCGTATTGCTGATGGGCTTCCGGATTGTCTGGATCGACGCTGATGGCCCTGACGTATGCCTCCTCTGAGTCGACCCACCGGCGGTCGTTCCTGAGGACACTGCCGAGCGCCACGTTGGCCGACGCATTGTTTGGATCCAGTTCCAGGGCACGCCGCGCCGCGCTCTCCGCTCCTGCCCACAACGAATCCCGGCCGATCACGAATGTGGCTGAGTCCGTTGGGGGCTCATCCCAAGCCTCATAGTACCAGCCGGTCAACTCGAGCGATTCCGCCAGGCCTGCCCACGCCGGGGCCCACATCGAATCACGCGCGATCGCTGCCTTGAATAGTTGGTTGGCTTCGCGCAGGGCTGCGCTGCGTTCCCTCATGCGTGCCCTGCCGGCGAGGTACAGGTCGTACGCTTCGATGTCAGTCGTCGGGGTGACGAGTCTCGATGCGTCATCGATTCCCAACGGGACTCTCAACGCCTCGGCGATCGCCTCTGCGATCTCGGTCTGAATCTGGAACACGTTGTCGAGGGTGCGGTCGTAGCTGTCCGACCAGAGATGTGAGCCATCCGCGGCATCGATGAGCTGAGCAGTAATCCGTAGCTGGTCGCCCTCTTTTCTGACGCTTCCCTCGATCAGGAAGCCCACGCCGAGGCTGTCGCCGACCATACGCAGATCCACCTGACGTCCCTTGAACGCGAACGCTGAGGTACGGGCGGCAACCCGAAGCTCGGGGAGCTTGGCGAGGACGTTCACGATCTCTTCCGTGATCCCGTCGCTGAAGTACTCCTGGTTCTCGTCCGCGCTCATGTTCACGAATGGAAGCACGGCAAGGGATGGACGGGGATCGTTGGACAGGTCTGTCAGTGCGAGTCTGACGTCCGCGGGTGCCATATCGGTTGTCACAGAGTCCGAATCCGGTCCCAAATCCCGCTGCCCAATCCACCAGCCGCCGAACAGAAGCAAGACACCCGCGAGGGCGAGCAGGCCAGCGGACCAGTGCCTGGAGGCGGGTTGGGCGATGATCTCTGAGATCTCTTCGGGAGTCGCGTCGGCCGTGCGTCTCATTCCCCCTGGTGTGGCATCAAACGCCCAAGCGAGCAGCACTGCGATCGGGAAGCCCAGGAGCGTCAGCCACACGACGAGTGTAACCGCCCAATCGGGTAGCGCGACGCGCGGGAAGATCGCTTCAGCCGCCTCGATGATCCCGAAGCCGATGATGCCATAAGCCGCCATCACCCGGAACACGCGGCGACGCTTCAACTCTGCGAAGAACTGCTGGTAGGATCCCACGGAATCCGTCATGGCCCCAAGATCGGGGATTATGCTGTTTTAGGAAAGAAAGCGGGCGACCGGGGTCGAACCGGCGACCTTCAGCTTGGAAGGCTGACGCTCTACCAACTGAGCTACACCCGCATGTACTTATTCTGTGTTCCCGCAAACGTCCCAAAGCGGGCGACCGGGGTCGAACCGGCGACCTTCAGCTTGGGAAGCTGACGCTCTACCAACTGAGCTACGCCCGCATACCACCGCTCGGAGATCTTTTGTCCATGGGGCGAGAGGGACTCGAACCCCCGACTTCTGCGATGTGAACGCAGCGCTCTAGCCAGCTGAGCTACCGCCCCGCGATTCCTTCTGACATGCTACCCACAAGCGGGTGACCGGATTCGAACCGGCGACCTCAACCTTGGCAAGGTTGCGCTCTACCAGCTGAGCTACACCCGCAATGTGTGACGAAAATGGGAGCCGCCCCTGAAGGCCGACTCCCAACGCCCGAAGTTTAGTCGCGAAACGCGCCGGGGTCAATCTTCTTTTAACTACGCCACGGCATGAACATGCGGCGGAAGGATTCTGTGTTATCCTCAACAAATTCCTTGAAGCTCTTTTCCGTATTGGCGCGAGTACTGATGTAACAGGCATCGCATGTATTCTGTTTGGTGAAATCCTTGAACATGTCTTCCTGTTTATCGAAGTAGGCCATCACCATCGCACACGGCGTCAGTCGGCCGTCGGGGTTGATGACCAGGAAATTCCGGCCCGCCTGACAGCCCGGAATTCCGCCTTCCGTGAGGAATCGATAATACTTCCACATCACCCGGGGAGAAGTGTAGATCGGGTATCCACGCTGCTGCATGTCGATGACCTGTTCGATCTTTTCCTTCAACGTGCCGAGTCCGTTGTCTCCCTGCACGAGACCATCGCGATCCTGGACACGGAGATGGGAGTACACCGAAAAATTGATCGGCAGACCCCACTCTTTCGCCTTCTCCGCGAGGCCGGGAAGATCCTGATAATTCCACGACGTGATACACACGTTGAGCGATATGTCGTCATCCCCTGTCTGGCGGGCGAGTTCGGGTAGGACTTCGCCCATGTGCTTGAACAGGTTCGGAATTCGGCGGAATTCGTCATGGCGCTCATCCGGAAAGTCCAGCGATATGGATAGCTGGTGCATCCCGGCGTCCTTGAGCTTGAAGAACCGTTCCGGAGTCAAGTTAGAGGCGTTGGAGACGACAATCATCCAGGGCAGTCCACCATCAGTCGTCATCTTGTCGACGATTTCGTATACATCACCGCGGGCTAGTGGCTCACCACCAGATATATGGGACACGACCGGGCGCAATTCACGGCAGATCTCCGCATACTCATCGGCCGATAGCCGGGTTTCCTTGATGGGTCCGCCCCAGTTGCAGTGCCAGCAGTTGGCGGTGCACGAGTGAGTAATCTCAAACGACACCGACAAAGGCTTGTTCTGCAATTTGTTGCGTATGCCGCGGGCGATCATCTTCCGGCCCATGGATCCGGATATGTTCATGCAATATGCTCCCACGTGATTCTAGAATCCGTCTGAAGCGGTAGGATAGTGCGTTTCCTCACATAGAAAAAGAACCCGCAAGTGACGAACGGCCGGATTCCCGGGATTCAGCTTGACGGACTCCCGCACCACACCTAGGCTATTCTCTAACATCAAGAGTCCCGGACTGACCTCATGTGTTCGGGCGGCAACCGATTTCGCGCAAGGCGGGACGCGGTGCCGAGGTGAGCCCCTGGCGGGCGAGCGATGCGGCTGAACGTCTGCGGTCAGGCGATTCGGCAAAACCTTCGACGGTTTCCCGCCAACTGTTCATCTTCGCGTCTCACGCTTGCCATGGAAACACGGTCGACCTGGAGCGGAAGTTTGGTGAATAGGGCGAAAAGAGCAGCCGCGTTGCGCGAGTTGATAGCGCAGCGAATCGTCATGCTCGATGGTGCCATGGGGACGATGATCCAGCGCCACGAGCTGGTGGAAAAAGACTACCGGGGTAACCGCTTCGCAGACCACCCTTCACCGCTGGCCGGCAACCACGATCTCCTCTGCCTCACCCGGCCCGACGTGATCGGTGAGATTCATCGGCTCTATCTCGATGCCGGCTCGGATCTGATCGGAACAAACACTTTCAATGCCCAGGCAATCTCGCAGGCCGACTACGGCACCGAGCACCTGGTTAGCGAAATCAATCGCGAAGCAGCACGAATCGCCCGGGCCGCCGCCGACGAGGCAACAGCAGCCGACCCGTCACGGCCTCGATTCGTGGCGGGAGCCATGGGACCGACGAACCGGACGGCATCGCTGTCCCCCGACGTTGAGAATCCCTCGTTCCGCGCCGTCACATTCGAGGAGTTGGCGGCAGCATATCGCGAACAGGCCATCGGCCTGCTGGATGGTGGCGTCGATATCCTGCTCGTCGAAACGGTATTCGACACACTGAATTGCAAGGCCGCGATACATGCTATTCTGACGCTGGCTGAAGAGCGTGGCGAACCGATCCCGATGGCGATCTCGGGAACGATCACAGACAAGAGTGGGAGGACGCTGTCCGGCCAGACGGTCGAAGCGTTCTGGGCCTCCATCGCGCACGCGCGCCCTGTATTCGTAGGCCTGAACTGCGCGCTCGGGGCCAGAGATCTGCTGCCGCATACTGACGATCTTTCACGCATCGCTGACACGGCCATCAGTTGCTACCCGAACGCCGGCCTCCCTAACGAGTTCGGGGAGTACGAGGAGACGCCGGAGTCGATGGCCGAAGTGCTGAGCGAGTTCGCTGACCGGGACTTGCTCAACCTCGTCGGAGGCTGCTGCGGCACGACACCTGATCACATCCGGGCCATAGCAGCAGCCGTCGAAAGTAGTCCCCCGCGCGCGTTCGCCGACCCGTCACCATGGCCGACGTTTGCGGGACTCGAACCCCTGGTCGTGCACCCCGATTTGCTGTTCGTGAACATCGGCGAGCGCACCAATGTCACGGGGTCCCGTGAGTTTGCCCGACTGATCGAGCAGGGTCGCTATGATGACGCGGTCGAGGTAGCGCGTCTGCAAGTAGCAAACGGCGCGCAGATGCTCGACGTGAATATGGATGAGGGTCTGCTCGACTCCGAAGCCGCGATGACCCGCTTCCTGAACCTCATCGCGGCGGAGCCGGACATCGCACGCGTCCCGGTCGTGATCGATTCTTCGCGCTGGGAAGTGATTGAGGCGGGCCTTCGCTGTGTGCAGGGGAAGCCGATCGTGAACTCGATCTCGCTTAAGGACGGCGAAGAGGAATTCCTGCGGCGGGCCCGTTCAGCACGGCGATTTGGTGCGGCGGTCATCGTGATGGCGTTCGATGAGCAGGGCCAGGCGGAGACTTCCGATCGGAAATTCGAGATCTGCGCGCGCGCTTACAAGCTGCTCACCGACGTCGCAGGCTTCGCACCGTCCGACATCATTTTCGACGCGAATGTTTTTGCCGTCGGGACGGGAATTCGTGAGCATGCCGAGTACGGTACGGCCTTCATGGAAGCCGTTCGCCGCATCAAGCAGGAATTGCCCGGCGTCGCAACGAGTGGCGGGATCAGTAACGCTTCCTTTGCATTTCGGGGCAACGAAGCCGTGCGAGAGGCGATGCACGCCGTGTTCCTCTACCATGCGATCGCTGCCGGCCTCGACATGGGGATCGTGAACTCCGGCCGCCTGCCGATTTATGACGACATCGATCCCGAACTGCGTGAAGCTGCTGAGGATGTGCTTCTCAACCGCGGAGACACGGCTGAGGCTACCGAGCGATTGACCGCGATGGCCGGCCGTGCTCGTGCCATGACATCCATGGTCCGGGATGACAGCGCATGGCGCGAATGGACGGTTGAGAAGCGCCTGGAGCACGCTCTCGTCGAAGGAATCCTCGATCATATCGAGCAGGATGTTGAAGAAGCACGACTCGGTGCCAACCTCGCGCTTGAGGTCGTCGAGGGGCCGCTGATGGACGGAATGTCACGGGTCGGTGACCTGTTCGGCAGCGGCCGGATGTTCCTCCCGCAGGTCGTAAACAGTGCCCGGGTGATGAAACGGGCCGTCGCGCAGCTCATTCCCTATATGGA
>JBDHMQ010000095.1:0-9251 GCA_039656095.1 Gemmatimonadota bacterium
TCGTGAAGCGCTGGAACGCGCGACCGACTGTGATGGCGTGATTTCCACCGCCGGCGTAAGCGTGGGCGACCACGACCAGGTAAAACGGGCGCTCGACCAATCGGGATTCCAACGCGCTTTCTGGCGGGTGCGAATTCGTCCCGGTAGCCCGATGACGTTCGGAACACTGGAAGACCGGCCGTTCTGGGGCCTGCCTGGCAACCCGGTCAGCGCCATGGTCACGTTCGAGTTGTTCGTTCGTCCGGCGATCCGGAAAATGGCAGGCCACACCCGTTTGAACCGTTCGCGTATCCAGGCACGAGCCGCCCACGACATCCGCTCACCCGATGATTTGACCCATTACTACCGCGTGCGATTGTCCAGACTGGATGACGGGTCGATCGAAGCGGCTCTCACCGGGGCACAGGGTTCTGGCATCCTTACGTCGATGGTTCAGGCGCAAGGACTCGCCGTTGTGCCAGTTGGAGTTACGACCATTCCTGCGGGCGAATACGTGGAGGTCATCCTGCTGGACGACAGCTTGTAATGAGCCGAATCACGAAACCGGAGACATTGCTGTTTGTCGGCACGCGTCGCGGACTTTTCAGGTACGAGTCGGATGCGGACCGACGGTCATGGCGGTGTGGCGATCTCCAGATCGCCGGGCACGAAATTTTTCACGCAACGGTTCATCCGCGGACAGGCGTGGGCTATGCTGCGGCCCTGCACCCGGTCTGGGGGACGCACATCTACCGTTCCGGTGACTTCGGGGCGACCTGGGCTCCATGCGACGGAAGGCCTGTATTTCCGGCCGATCTGGATCGTGAAGTCAAAGCGGTGTGGCACGTTGCGCAGGGTGTGTCGCCGGACGGCGGCGAGCGTGTATACGCCGGAGTCGAGCCGGCCAGTCTGTTTCATAGCGACGACGACGGGGCAACCTGGGCGTGGAATTCGGCGCTCGACGCGCATCCTACCCGCTCAAGCTGGCAACCCGCCAAGGGAGGCCTGGCCCTGCACTCGATCCAGGCGGATCCACGGTCGCCGGACACCCTGTTTGTCGCTCTTTCAGCGGGCGGCTGCTATCGGACGACGGATGGTGGACGTAGCTGGGATGCCATCAACCAGGGTGTCCGCGCAGACTTCCTTCCAGACCCGCTTCCGGAATCAGGTCAGTGCGTGCACAGTCTCCGGCTCCATCCGCTTGATCCAACCAGACTGTACCAGCAGAACCACTGCGGCACCTATCGGTCAGACGATGCCGGAGATTCATGGATTGAGATTACCGACGGCTTGCCGAGCGACTTCGGGTACGTTGTCGGGATCGATCCCGCTGACACCGACCGGTGCTGGGTGATTCCCGAGGAGAGCAGTCATCTCCGCAGCGTATGCGACCGGCGACTGAGAGTGTTCGAGACGCAGGATGGAGGGTCGAGTTGGATACCCCGCCTGGAAGGGCTGCCACAGGAACAGGCCTGGGTCACAGTGATGCGGGAAGCACTGGCGACCGACGGAGCTGACCCGTGCGGTGTCTACTTCGGCACGGCTACAGGCCACCTGTTTGCCAGTCGAGACGGTGAGAAATGGACGGAATTGGCCCGTCACCTGCCCCGGATACTGTCCGTCGAAGTGTGCCGAACCGGCTGAGATACTAGTCGCCCGGTGCTTTCAGCCCGCTGACCACTCGATCGCCACTGCCCCACTCGCATAGCCCCCACCAACCGCCGTCAACACGATTTGTGACGGGTCAGGGAGAGTCCCGAACTCTCCGTGGAGGAGCCGATCCAGCGTGATAGGTACCGTCGAGGCAGAGACGTTGCCGATATCTTCGATGGCGTGAATGACCTTGCCCTTCTTGAGCTTCAACACCCGCTCAAGGCTCACCGTAATGCGCTCGTTGGCCTGGTGCGGTACTACGAAGTCCACGTCGTCCCAGGTCAGGTCGCTTGAATCCAACGCGTTCGTCGCGGCCACTCGCATCGTCCGGACGGCGTGGCGAAGCACATTGGCCCCACCCGCCATGCTGATCTTGTGATTCGAATCTTCGTTCTGCCCCCACCCCTGCCCGACGAGATTCAGATGATCGGGCGAGTATTCTGCGGCCAGGAACGGTGCGGCCAGCACACGTCCCCGTCCGGGCCGTGACGTGAGAATGACCGATCCGGCGCCATCGCCGAACAACACAGCGGTCGTCGGATCCGTGAAATCCGTAACTCTGCTGAGAGCGTCACCCGAGCATACGAGCACGGCATCTGCCAGCCCCGCCGTAACCCGCAGGTATCCGGCGCTGAGCGCATGGATAAAGCCGGCGCACGCCGTATTCAACACGAATCCGGGCAGCGCGGGGGCGCCGATTCTATCTGCCAACGTAGACGCCGTATTGGGAACGATTTCGCGAGCCGTCAGATTCGCAACGACGAGAAAATCCAGTTCCTCCGGTCGAACGTCGGCGTGCTCGAGCGCCCGTCGTGACGCCTCCGCACACAGGTCTTCCGAACTGACGCTGCCGTCATCCGGGACGATCCGCCGCCGGACAATACCTGTCAGCTGCCTGACCCACCGATCGAAAACTTCTGCATCAGACAGGGTGTCGGCAGCGTCTGGATCCGCCTTGCGCAACGAGTTCCTGGCACGCTCAGAGTCAAAACTCTGGCGCATTTGTGGATGCTCAAATAGGGCGAAGTTGTCGACCTGCTGGTCGGGCACGTAATGGCCGGTACCGCTGAGGTACACGGGTCGCAAGGTTCCGCTCAAGCTCACGTCCTGCCAATAATTGGAAATGCGTCGGACTTGTGCCGACAGGATAATGTCCAGCCGAATATACGCCCGAGTACCGTCGGGCTCAATTCAGCCCCTGTCGCGTCCGCTACCGGATCGCGGCCGAGGGCGCGGCTGGGCGCGTGGCTGGTTCCGTGGCCGGTCACTATTCGGTGCCGCGCGGGATTGGTCGCGGGTCGGCGCGTTTCTCACGCCAGCGCGGCCCGCGCCCGCTATCGCTCGTAGCGCGTCCGTAGGCGATTCTCCCTGGCGCACCCGGCGGCGAACGGCCGCGGACAATCCGAGGAGGCGTTCACCGGTCAAGCCACGGTCCAAAGCGGACTGCACAGCACGGACGGCCGGAGCTGTGGGCACGCCGGCGTCTCGGAGTTCACCGATAACTCTCAATCCCAGTACAGCACGACGCGGATCCCTGTTTGCCGCCGCAAAGTCACGGATCCGGTTCGGCGGAACCCCGTGTTCCGTTGCCTGAGCAGCCGCATCCAGAACCTCCGCACGGGCACCCGAACCAAGCAGATTCCGCGCGGCCACCAGTCGGCGCGCATAACTCTCAATAGCACGCTCCAACCGGGCACCCCGTACACCTTTTGACACACCCTCCGTCACCTTGCGGCGGATGAGTTGCGGGGGCACACCGTTTTGCTGCGCGCGGGCGGCGATCCGAGTGAGCCGATCGATGGTCTCCGGAGACAGTCGGCCCCGCAGTTGCTCGGCGTCGATTGTCGGCCGGTCGTCCTGGGCATACGCCGGCGTACTCGCCCCTGCCACGAGAGCCGCACCGAAAACTATCGCCCGCCAACCGAACCAGTTCATCTGTCTATCCACGTCCTACGTTTCGTTGACTGGCGTTACGGCCAGCACGGAATTTCGCTGGCCGAACCCGTCATCAGTATAGCTTATTGCGTTCGGATCGGGACGCCATTCTGAGCCGTCGATCACAAACATGTACTCATGCACGCCCGGCTCCAGAGCCACACGACCAGACCAGAGTCCATCGCCGTCGGGATCGGCCAGCTGAATCGACGGATCCCACTCGTTGAAGTCCCCGGCCAGGGCCACGGTTCGGGCATCCGGGGCTGAAATTACGAACTGCACATAGACCCGGTCATCCACAGATCCGACTCCGGGCTGACTCAAGGCAAGCTGAGTCACCGACCAGGCAACCAGCGCGATCGCTGCGGCTGCTGCAATGGGAGAAACACGCATCGGACGGGGCCTGAGCAACCAACCCAAACCGGTGCGTAAACGTGCCACTGGCCCACGCGATGCATCTGCGCGGATCGCATCCATCACCCGGGACGTCGCACCAAGCGGCGCCCCCGAGACCCCATCCGAGCGGGCCTCTGTGAGCAGCTCAGACCAGGCAGCAGCCTCGTCTCTCAGCGTTTCTGGCAGCGCCTCAAGCTCGATGTCTCCATCAAGCCAGGCCTGCAGGCGCGGATCCATCGTCATCGCGGCACCTCCAGCAGGAAAATCTGCAATTCTTCTCGAGCCCGGTGGACCCGCATCTTGAGTGCAGAAACTCGCACCCCGAGCTGATCCGCCATTTCTTCGTACGACCAACCTTCCAGGTGCTTCAACAAAAATGCCTCGCGCTGGTCCGCGGGCAGCCTGACCAGCGCACTCGCCAGGCGTCGACGTTGATCCACACGAATCGCCGTGTCTCCATCGCCACTTTCAAGTTCGGCCACCGAGTCGAGCGGCACGTTTTCTCGCCGCTTCGCCTTGACCGCATCCTTGCACGCGTTAGCGCCGATCCGAAAAACCCAGGCGCCGAAACGCTCCGGATCGCGACACTTGCCGAGGTTGCGGAATGCTTTGATCCACGCTGACTGAACCACATCCTCGGCATCATCCGCCTGCCCCAGCATGCGCTCCGCATGGCGGTACAACAGGTCGTTATACCGGTCGACGAGAACAGAAAACGCAGCATCGGAACCGGCCATCGCTCTGGCGACCAATTCCGCATCCGATTCCCGTTCTTCGCCCACATCAGACCGCGAACCGAGATCCCGACGATCCATGCTCCTCCCAAGAGGTATCCCATATCCGATCATAAGACGACAGCCACCGCCAAACGGTCACACTCCTACCAATGCATCCGCAAGTGCTTGACGGACACATCGACCATGAGCGAATGTGGCTCCATGCGCACAATCCATGATCTTCCGACCCCTGCCCTGCTACTGGACCTCGACGTTCTCGAGAAAAACCTGCGGCGGATGCAAGCACGGACTGCTGATCTGTCGGTCACCCTGCGCCCGCACCTCAAGACCCACAAGTGCGTGGAGATCGCACTGGCACAGCGTTCCCTCGGCTGCTCGGGAGTGACCGTATCGACGCTGCACGAGGCTCGCACGTTCGCCGATCACGGATTCGATGACATTACCTGGGCGTTCCCGTTGGCTGCTGACCGGGCTTCCGACGTAGCGGAACTCGGAGACCAGGTGCGGCTGGGCGTCGTCGTAGACAATGTGGCAACTGTTGGCGCTCTTGATGTGGCCAAAGCGCCTGTAGGAGTGTGGATCAAGACCGACTGTGGATACGGCCGCGCGGGGCTCGACCCGGAATCGGATGAATTCGTCGCACTGGCATCCAGAATCGAACAGGCCGATTGGCTCACATTTGCAGGAATTCTGTCTCACTCTGGAAACGCGTACCATGCGCGATCTCCGTATGACGCTCGCCAGATCGGCGAATTGGAACGCAGTCGGATGGCTGCCGCGGCCCAGCGACTCACCGACCGTGGAATCCAAGTGCCCGCCGTAAGCACCGGCTCGACACCTACGATGGCCCATGTGGAACACCTGGAAGGGGTCACTGAAGTCCGGCCCGGAAACTACGCCCTGTACGACTACATGCAGGTGGCCCTGGGCTCCTGCTCGACCGAAGACGTTGCCGCAACCGTAATGGCTTCGGTGGTATCATCCAGCGAGCGTCGAAATCGCTGCATAATCGACGCTGGCGCGTTGACCCTGTCGCTGGATCGGGGACCGGGACACGTTTCGAGCCCTTCGTACGGCCGCCTGTACGAGGAGTATACACGCGGCGTTCTGCGGCATAATGCACGAATCGTCTCGCTGAGTCAGGAGCATGGCATCGTGGATGAGGTGCTGGCAGTAGGCGAACATGTGCGGATTCTGCCTAACCATTCATGCCTGACGGTTGCCTGTTTCGATGTATTCCATGTCGTTCAGGGAGAACAAGTTCTCGATACATGGAAGATCTGGCGCGGCCGCTGATTTTGTGGCACGCGAGGTGCATTACGCCGGGTAGGATATAGGGCGTAGGAATCCACCTCGGGCCAATCGGGAGGACCGCTCGCAGTGAAGCTCAGTCAGGACAGCAGGCAATACAGCATCCCATTCATCAGCATCGTTGGCGTCGTTACCGTCGCCATGTCGGTGCTGGCGTGGCTTATTCACGCCCGGACGCTAGCCGCATCGGCCGCCGTTTTAGGACTGTATACTCTTCACCTGATCAGCATTCGCTTCATCATTGAAGGGCAGGCCGAAGACAGGGCCACTGCTGAAACTAATTGTCGATCCTAATGCTCTCACACCGGGCGGTTCCAGCCGGATTTCGACAGCAAATGGAGACCTGGTGCTCTCGGCAGAAGGACTCCCCCCGAATGGGTCAAGAGGCCAGAAAATTCCGACGGCTCGTCATTTTGCCCTTGGAACGGTAGCCCTGATCAGAGATCTGCTGACCCCGTTGCAAGTAGCCCAGATCCTGGTCGAGCAGCGAAACCAGCCTGACGAGCGGTTTGCCGGGATTGCCATGGATCTCGGAATGATCAACGAAGAGCAGCGGGAAGAACTTCTGCTGGCCCAGCAGGAGGGACTGTTTACGGACGACGAGATGCGTGAGGCCCGTGAGCGCCTGCGTGTATTCAGACAAGCAACCGCGAAGGCGCTGGCTTCCCACTAGTCAGCCGATCGGCTCAGCCACCGGCCGACCACCGTCCAATTTTCGACAGCCGCGCCGCAGCCAGCCGGTAAGGAATTACGGTCGCAACGACGCATAGTAGAACCGTCAATCCAGCCCCCATCCACAATTCCATCGCCATTGCGGTTCGAGGCTCCCGACCCGGCAGCCCGCTGACCAGGAATCCGCGTAGCGACCAGACCTGGGCAACGGTCACAAGACCCAGTGTGGCGAGTGCCCCCAGCATAAACAGCAAGCCTCCAAGCGACGTCGGAATCTGGGCTGCATTCTCCGATTCGAATTGCGGATACAGGATTCCCCAGGCCAGGGCCTGCGCCGTGAAGGCAGACCCGAACCCGACGATCGCCAGCAGATTCAATGCGAACAGTCCTCCGGGCACGCCAAGCAGAAGTCCTGTCGTAATGCTGAGCACGAGTGCCAGCCCGGTCAGCAACACGACCCCGATCCGGAATTTCATGGCCAGCAGCGTACTCGTGTCTACGGGCGCAGATCTAAGCAACCATAGCGTGCGGCCTTCAAGACTGAGCATGGGAAACACGAACCGGGCAGCGATTGCAGCCAGGATGAACCCCGTCAGGACCAGATTCAGAAAAACCACCAGGGTGATCAGAAATCTCGTGATCATGGCACCAGACTGAAGCGGCAGAACTCGCATGTTGTAGACATAAACCACTACGAGTACTGCGAGAATAATCAGCTGCGACCATTGAGTCGGGTCCCGGAAAAACACCCGAACATCCTTCAGGATCAACTCTCGTCGCTGGATCCCGAGCGGTCTCAGTACACGTTCGAACCATACCCACCCGGCATGCCTGCGAAGTCGGCTATCGCTGCCTTCCTGTGCCCTGGTAAAACATCCCGGATACAGTCGATAGTGAAGCGCCGCACCGATGACGAACGTGGCGGCAGCCGTGCTCCAAAGCAGAACCAGGTGAAACGGATCCAGTGACCCCACAAGGCTGCCCATTACGACATCTGCTCCCCACCCGGAGGGTAGCCACGGAGTTGCGGGCCCTCGCAGCACAGCCAGAAAGTCGACCAGGTTGCGAAACGTCTCTGGGTTTACCAGTCGCTCGGGACGAAGCGTGCGCAGTACCAACACCAGAAGGGCAGCGGCCACCAGGCTGGTAATTGCCAGCATGTCCCGTGACCGGCGCGCCGGAATCATCCGAACGAGCAACAGTGTCACGGCACTGCCGACCGTCGCTGGAATGACGAGAAATGGAATCATCGCCGCGACTACCACGGCGAAAAACAGGACACCACCGCCATACACGTGGCCATAGGCCGCAAATACTGGCAGAAGAATCAGCAGGACCATCCATGACGAATTCACGGTCGTCTCGAAGAGACGGGCCGAATACAGGCTCAACCAATCCACCGGCGCCGCCCGGATGGCATCCAGGTCGCGCGCGAGAAAGAAACTGGACAGCGATGCGATGAGATTCGACAGCAGGAGGATTCCGAGAAACAGTAGCAAGCCTAAACCCAGCAGTCGGCTGGCGAGCAGTGGGCCGATTTCCTCGATGCCGCGGAGCATGCTCAACAGGCGGACAATCGCGAGATAGATCAGTGGCCAGGCCGCTGAACCTATGCCGACAAGGACGAGCAATCTGCCTGCCCGGCCTTTGGTACTACGTCGTCGGCGCGCGGCCAGCCATTTGGGTCGCAACAGAACCCGCATCTCGGAGAAAACCCCTGCGCTCACCGGCCGAGAACTCGATCGATTTCGGCATCCGACGCTCCACGGGTAATTCTCAGGAACACTTCCTCCAGGCCGGCATCTTCTGCGGATGCAGTACGCCTGAGATCTGCCATCGTACCGCCGGCTACGACCAGGCAGTGATCGATTACCGCCAGGCGATCACACACGGTCTCGGCCAACTCCAGCGTGTGTGTGGACAGCAGGACCGTCCCACCACCATCTGCATACGAGCGCAGCAGATCTTTGAGCAGGCGAGCAGACCGTGGGTCCAATCCAACCATTGGCTCGTCGATCACGAGCACGTCGGGCTGGTGAACGAGCGCGGATGAGATGATCAACTTCTGCCGCATCCCGTGGCTGTATGATTCGACGAGCTGGTCACGCCACGGCAGCAATTCCCACAGGCCGAGCAATTCCTCGATCCGGCTTTCGACATCCGGACCCGACAGGCTGAACAGGCCGGCCGTAAACCGTAGCAGCTCAGCGCCTGTGAGCTTCTCGTATACGAATGGGCGATCCGGGACGAATCCCAGGACGCGGCGGGCGGCGAGCGGATCCTGCACGATGTCGTTTCCAGCGATTCGAACGGATCCGCTGTCGGGTTCGATGATCCCGGCAATCATGCGGAGCGTCGTTGTCTTTCCGGCTCCGTTGGGCCCCAGCAGGCCGAAGATCTCACCTGCGGCGATCTGAAGGTCGATCGCATCTACCGCCGTGAAGTCACCATACCTCTTCGTCAGCTGCGACAGCACGATCATGGACCGGTCTCCTCCTGATCACGGAAGAACGCGAGCTCAAAAGCGGTCCGGTAGAGGCGCATCCCTCCCGCAATGTCAGCCTCGAG
>JBDHMQ010000096.1:0-14548 GCA_039656095.1 Gemmatimonadota bacterium
ATGTCAAAGATGCGCAAACCGCGCAGCCGATCGCTGCTCACCGCTTCCGATACGCCTTCGCCTCCGCAGTCGAGACGACCTCCGAGTCCTTCGCCCGATACGAACAACAGGTTCCTGTATACGGAGACGTCACTCTGTGAAGCTGGGCAGAAGAATCCGCGACGCAGAACGGGTGAGGCCGGATCGGAAATCTGCCAGACCTGGAATCCGTTGTAGTTGCCCTGGATCGCGTACTCACCCAGAAAGGACAGGTCCGAATTCGTCACCCCGGCAAACGGCTCAGGTGAAGGGGTGCTCGACAGAAGACGAAGACCCGAGATCGCCTCTTCGGCATCCCACAGGCCTGCGCCCAGGCCCACGCGAGGGTCGACATCGGCCGCCGCCAGCACCTGCTCAGCCGCCGGCGTTTCTTGCACCTGGTCCGGCGTGGCAGCGATCTGGCCAGTAGGAGCGGATGCACAGCCAGCCAGCACAACAAGACCTGCACCAAGCGTGGCGAATTGAAATACGCGGGAAACAGAAGACATGTTTACATCCAGGAGAGAGGGAAGCGATTGCATTCTGGACTCGAAGCTCAAGGCGACACGTCCGAGTCAAACAAGTTTTCGCGCAACATGGACTGCATCCGTACGATTTCGCTGGCCTGATCGGCCTCAATATCCGACGCGAGCTTGAATACGGTCTGCTCCCGTGCTGCGCCATCGGTGCTGAACAGTTTGGACACCATGGTCACGGCGCCTCGATGGTGCTGAATCATGTAGGTCAGAAACAGTCTGTCGAACTCCAGGCCATGAGCTGCGCCCAGTGCATTGAGCTGTTCGTCGGTCAACATTCCCGGCATCATCATGCCGGCTTCCATCGCGACATCGGGCACGTGCTCATCCCGATTCCGGAGCCATCGCTCCATCAGCGCGATCTCGTCGTTCTGGGCGTTGATGATGCGCTTGCTCATGATTCCCAGCGGACCGCTCGCCCCGTGAGTCGGTGCCATCCGGGACATTACCAGGGCCTGCGCATGATGATGGATCATGCCGACCATGAAGTCGATGTCTGCCCGGGTGTAGCTGTGCCGAACGCTGTCGGCGAGCGCAGCCGCTGCCAGATCTGCGTCTGATGCGCCGGGCATCACACTGGTCCGGGTGACCGCGGGCGCACAGGCACCGGCCATGGTGACTGCGATTCCGGTCGCGAGGAGTAAAAGTCTCTTGAACATGCTGGAGATAGTATGCGCGCGAGGATTGATCTTCCAGTTTGAATACCGCACTTGTGGCTGGACTAACTTAGTTTGTGGTAGCGTTCGTGGCGGCAGGCCATGCCTGTTGGCGAGCATTCGCTGGAGTCCGGTCCGGCAGAACATAATTGGCCGCAGCCCGCGCGCCGCGCTATTTTCGGCTGCGTTCACTCGACCACATAAGCTGAACTCAGGACTTCGACTACTCGATGCCATTTCCTGCTGACCAAGCCGAGACTGCTGCTGACATCCTGCAGCATGGACTCGAGCCGGCTGACCTGCTGTCCATGTACCGGACGATCTATCTTTCCCGGCGGATCGACGATCGCGAAATGCTGATGAAGCGACAGCAGAAGATCTTCTTTCAGATCAGCGGGGCAGGGCACGAAGCGGTGCTCGCGGCGGCCGGCACGGTAATGCGTCCCGGCTACGACTGGTTCTATACCTATTACCGCGACCGGGCGCTGTGTCTGCAACTCGGAGTTACGCCGTACGAAATGTTTCTCCAGGCCGTTGGCGCAGCCGAAGATCCAGCCAGTGGTGGACGTCAGATGCCGTCCCACTGGGGACACGCCGACCATAACATCGTGTCAGTCTCGAGTCCTACGGGAACCCAATTCCTGCAGGCAGTCGGTTGTGCGGAGGCAGGGGTCCGTGCGGAGCGTGGTGGACTCGACGCTACGATGCGCTTCGAGAAGGACGAAGTCGTACTGGTTACGACCGGCGACGGCACGACATCCGAGGGCGAGTTCTGGGAAGCGCTGAACACGGCGAGCAACCTGAAGCTACCGGTCGTGTTCCTGGTCGAAGACAACGGCTACGCGATCTCCGTTCCGGTTGAGGTCGGTACGACGGGTGGTAGCATTTCCAAGCTGGTTTCATCGTTCCCCAATTTCTTGATTCAAGAAGTGGACGGAACGGATCCGGTAGCCAGCTATGGCGCGATGAAAGAAGCTGTTGATTATTGTCGCGCCCGGAAGGGTCCGGCTCTCGTGCACGCTCACGTCATCCGTCCGTACAGCCACTCGATGTCGGACGACGAACGGATGTACAAGCCGGAGGTCGAGCGAGACGAAGAGTCTAAGCGCGATCCGGTCCTGACATTTGCGACTCGCCTCGTGGCCGAGGGAATAGCGACGGAAGAAGAGCTCCAGGCACTTCGTGATGAGCTTGATGCGCGAATCGTCAGTGAGTCGGAACAGGCGGAAACCAGACCCCAACCCGGTGCGGACACGGTATATGACAACGTGTTTTCGCCCGACGTCGACGTTACCGATGCCAACCGGTTCTCAACCGATCCTGAATTCGAGGGCAATGAGACAACGGTCGTCGATCTGATCAACGTCTGCTTACGAGACGAGATGCGACGCAATCCCAACATCGTCATGTTTGGCGAAGATGTCGCCGACGCCAGTCGAGAGCAGTACCTCGATGAAGTCAAAGGTAAGGGCGGCGTGTTCAAGGTCACGGCGGGTCTGCAGCGAGAGTTCGGATCGAACCGCGTGTTCAACTCCCCGTTGGCCGAGGCCAATATCGTGGGCCGCGCCGTTGGAATGGCGACCCGTGGTATGAAGCCGGTCGTCGAAGTGCAGTTTTTCGACTACATATGGCCGGCGTACCATCAGCTGCGTAACGAAGTAGCAACCATGCGGTGGCGCTCGGGCGGCCATTTCAAGTGTCCGCTAGTCGTTCGAACGACGTACGGTGGGTACCTGGCGGGCGGCTCGGTCTTCCATTCGCAGACGGGCGCATCGCTGTTCACGCACACACCGGGTATGCATGTCGTGTGTCCGTCCAACGCGGAGGACGCCAACGGCTTGCTGCGCACCGCAATCCGCTGTGACGACCCGGTTCTGTTCCTCGAGCACAAGCATCTGTACCGGCAGACCTACAACAAGGGACGGAATCCGGGGCCTGACTACATGATTCCGTTTGGACAGGCGAAAGTTGTAGAGGAAGGCGTGGACGTGACCGTCGTCACCTACGGCGCCCTGGTCGAACGGACGCGGAAGGCGATGCGGCAGCTGGAAAAAGAAGGCCGCGGCATCGACGTGGAGCTGATCGATCTACGGACCCTGAATCCGTTGGACATGGAGACGATTGGCCAGTCGCTCAAGAAGACCAACCGCATCCTCGTCGCGTATGAAGACGCAAAATCCTGGGGATTCGGGGCTGAGATTTCGGCCCGAATCGCCGATGAATTGTTTGAATGGCTCGACGCACCTGTCCGGCGGCTCGCGTCGACGGACACGTTTGTTGGATACGCCCCGACGCTCGAAGCTGAGATCCTACCACAGGTCTCGGACATCGCGGAGGCGATAGCAGAACTTTCTATGTACTGAGTCGGTTTAGGGGCCAGAGAGCCTATCTGACTTGATTCCCGGAGGACGAAAACCGATGTCAACGACGAGACGTGAATTCCTGATCGGAACGGCCAGTGGCCGACGCTCAGACTTACTCACCGAAGCCCAGGCACAGCATTCTCTCGATGTCCAACGCCGACGACACCTCAGTAAGCGTGTCTAATTCGTGGACGGGAAACACCAGGTCCGCCGTGAATCGGATCACGACTGCCGGCGAAGTCACCAACACCTCGGTCTCCGTGTCGGCCCGTTTCGGTCAGCGTCAGGCATCGGTTTCCACAAACCGTCTCGATACCGACAGCCTTGAGTCGGCCGTTGAAGCAGCGGAAGCCCAGGCCCGTCTCTCCCCGGAAAATCCCGAACTCATGCCGTTGCTGGGAACGCAGAAGTATGCTGCCTCCGAAGGATTTTTCGATTCGACAGCGAGTCTTGGACCGGCGGAACGAGGTCGAGTCGCGGCCGATGCGATCGCTGCGGCCGCGGAACATGGTGACCTGACGGCCGCGGGCTTCCTGACAGCAAGTGCCGGCGCTTCGGCGAGCGCCAACAGCGCCGGCATGTTCGGCTATCATCGCTCGACTGGTGTGGACTACGAGCTCACGGTTCGGACCGCTGACGGCACGGGTAGCGGCTGGGCAGGCACGGCCCACCGTGACTGGTCTGCCATCGACACGCGCGATCAGCACTCGCGAGCTGTGGACCGGGCACTGGGCTCGCGCGACCCGCAATCACTGGATGCAGGTGAGTACCCCGTCGTGTTTACGTCGGAAGCAGTGTCGGATCTTCTCGGACTGCTGGCGAGATCGTTGAGCGCGCGTTCAGCGGACGAAGGACGCAGCGCGTTCAGCGCCGAGGGAGGTACGAAGGTCGGCCTGAAACTGCTGGACGAGAAGTTCACCCTGGTCAGCGATCCCGTAGGACTCGGTTCGACTCCCTATGATGGCGCTGGCATGCCTCTCCAGGCGGAGACTTGGTTCGAGAACGGAGTGCTGAACCAGCTTTCCTATAATCGCTACTGGGCTGACAAGCAGGGTATGCGACCGACGGGCGGGGCAGGGTCTCTCCGAATGTCGGGCGGTACAGCGTCCATCGATGACCTGGTGAGCGGGTTGGATAAGGGACTACTTGTGACCCGTCTCTGGTATATCCGAAGCATTGACCCCCGAACCATTCTTTATACGGGCCTGACCCGGGACGGCGTGTTCTGGGTCGAAAACGGGAAGATAGTACGGCCGGTCAACAATTTCCGTTGGAACGATTCGCCACTCACTGCGTTTGCGTCCATCGAAGAACTCGGTCGTCCGGAACGGGTGACGACCTCACGCGAAGTGCCGCCCGCGCGGCTCTCGTCCTTCCAGTTCAGCACAGTATCGGAGGCGGTATAATGGAACGCCGAGATTTTGTCAGGCAGACGGCGGCAGTAACGGGTGGGCTAGCCCTTGCACCCCGAATCCTGGGGGCGAACGGGATTCCCATTTCTCCGTCGCTCGTTCGACCCGCTCCCGGGATCGACTCCGCTGTGAAAGACTTGTTGCTGCTGGCCATAGATGCGGCGATGTCCGCCGGTGCGCAGTACGTGGACGCCCGAGTGGAACTCAACCTCCGTCAGTTTGTCAGTACACGAGAAGATCACGTTCAGGGGATCAGCGATTCATCCTCCGAGGGCATCGGCGTGCGCGCCTTCATCGATGGGAGTTGGGGATTTGCTGCGACACCGGACCTTACTCGGGACGCGGTAACCCGCGCCGCAAAGACAGCAGCAGGGGTCGCCCAGGCCAACGCGGCGGTCGAGCGATCTACGATCCAACTGGCTCCGGTGGAGGCTCTCGGTGAAGTAACTTGGACGGCACCGCACGAGATTGATCCGTTCGACGTGCCGCTCGAAGACAAGGCGGCTTTGCTGCTTGAGCTGAACGCGATCGCAATGGCACAGGAAGGTGTCAGGTTCGTGAACAGCAGCATCAGCAGCTACCGGACCGACAAGACGCTAGCGACATCAGAAGGAACGATCGCTGCGCAGCGATTCATGCGGGTGGGGCCCTCGATGACGATCACTGCTGTGTCATCTGACAGGTCTCGCTTCCAGCGCCGGAGTGCGGTGGTTGAACCCTCAGGGTTTGGTTATGAATACGTTCAGGCTCGGATGACGCCGGATGCCGTTCGAAAATGGTCTGACGAGGCGGTTCAGATGCTCGGAGCCGAGACCGTCGATGCGGGATCGTGGGATCTCGCGCTTCATCCGTCGCACCTGTGGCTGACCATTCACGAATCAATCGGCCACCCGACAGAGCTCGACCGCGCGCTCGGATACGAGGCCAATTATGCGGGAACCAGCTTCCTGGCTCCGCCGTCGAAGATGCTGGGCAAGTTTCGGTACGGGCCGAACTTCATGAACATCGTAGGCGAACGTACGTCTGCCGGCGGCATGGCATCTATCGGCTACGACGACGAGGGCGTGCCCGCACAAAGCTGGCCAATGATCAAGGACGGAATCTTCGTCGATTACCAGACGACGCGCGAGCAGGTCGGCTGGATTTCGGACTTGACTGGCCGAAAGACGAGCCATGGAACGGCTTACGCGTCGAGTTGGTCTTCGATTCCGTTCCAGCGAATGCCGAACATGAACCTGCTGCCGAATGCAGAACAGGATCTGAGCGAGGACGATGTGCTGGCGGCCGTAGATCGCGGAATCTACCTCGAGGGCCGGAACTCCTACTCGATCGATCAACAGCGCTACAACTTCCAGTTCTCGGCACAGGTGGCCTGGGAAGTCCGCGGCGGCAAGAAGGTGCGCATGTTGCGCGATGTGGCTTATCAGGCCCGCACGCCGGACTTTTGGAATTCGCTCGCCGTAATCGGTGGACCGTCAACGTACTATGTCGGTGGAAGCTTGAACGACGGGAAGGGCCAGCCGGGCCAGAGCAATGCGGTCTCGCACGGCTGTCCGATTGCCGTTTTCCGTGGGATCAACGTGCTCAACACGGGGCGCTGATCGAAGGTAGAAGTGTGGCGTCGAGTTGATGTCGCGTTGAGGTAGCAGGTGAGTCGTGGTCCATGGACGACTATGACCGATACAGGCAGACACGTGTGCACTACGCGAGTTCTTCTAAGTGTACACCTGTACACTTAGAAGGGCGGCGACAACAGCTGAGCCGTGCGTGGCGAGCGATTCACGCGGCACGGAAGCGCCTCACCCGTAGCAAACAAATCTGGTTCGATAACGCCCCAAGGCCCGTTGTCTCCCGAAACCAACCTTTTTGCTTCGTGCTACGCCGCATGAGACGGACGTGGCGTGAAGACGACCGTGCTGCCGATCTCTCGGGCCTGGCTGTACATCGAACTATTGGCTCGACTGACGCACGTAAGGCCTGGTTTCCACTGCTCACCCGAGTCCTCGTCGATGATGATGTTATTCGAATTCGCCACAGGTCCTTTGATGACCCCGTCATCCTCATTAAGGAATCCAGATTTCGGCGAATGGAGCATCGATAACTTGTTGCCCCAGCGCGCCCAACAGGCCAGTTTGCCATCATTCGCCGTCGCCTGTTTTTGCGGCGCTACGAATTGTCCGTGCCGGGCTCATCGTCCGACACACAGATAGATATATTCCCCGCCAGGTCTCAGCAGCGCTTGAGTCGGCGAGAAAAAAGGATATTTCAATGCGTAAATCGATTGTTATTCGGATTCCCCTGGTCGCACTGGCTCTTGTTGCGCTCAATTCGAGTGCGCTAGTCGCCCAGGATTCAGGCTGGCAGTTCCGCCTGCGCGGTATCGCGCTTATCCCGGATGAGTCAGCCAGTATTTCAGATATCAATGGTGATATCGAAATTGATAACGCTGTCGTGCCTGAGCTCGATATTTCGTACCTGTTTTCATCGAATGTCTCTGCGGAGCTGATTCTCGCGACGGCGAAGCACGACGTCATGGCCGTTGGTACGGATGTTGGTGACGTTGACGTCGGCAGCGTCTGGGCATTGCCGCCAACGCTGCTTCTGCAGTATCGCCTGGCCCCGACCGCCTCGGTGCGGCCATACATCGGCGCAGGCGTAAACCTGACATTGTTCTATAGTGCGAGCGTTCCGGGCGACCCCGTTACGGCTGCCGACTATGATTCTTCGCTCGGGTTTGCCTTCCAGGGCGGATTGGACATTCCGTTGGGTGATGGCGGCTGGTTCATCAATCTGGACGCGAAGAAAATCTTCATCAGCACAGATGTGACCCTGGACACGACCCTCGGCACAGTCATGGCTGACGTGGACATCGATCCGTGGGTATTGGGTGCGGGGATTGGACTGACGGTTCAGTAACGACAGTTTGTAGAGAAGCTTAACGCAGGCGTCCGCTGGTGGTCTGATGCTTCCGCCACCAGCGGATGTCAGTTACAAGCTCGGCCCGGGCCACACCGGGTTCGTGCTCGGCCACCCTTGCACCGAGCACATCGAAGTGCGGCAGCACGTTCCGCCGGTCCATCCATTCAGGGCGCAGGTTTCGAGCGGACCCCCAGGCGAGCAACTCCTCGATCGACCGATCACTATATACGTGGCATAACAGGTCGCCCTTGTGGGCGCTGAGACGCGGGACGTCCCGCGTCGCCGTGTGAAAATGGTACTTGATCAGTGCGCGTGGTCGCCTTGCTCCGCCTCGGCCGGCATGCCCTCCATACCCTCCATACCCTTCATGTCAGCTCCTTCATCGGCCGACATATCATGGGCCCCGTGTCCAGTCAGGTTCGCAGGCGCCTCGAGAGTGTTGATCAAGTCCGCAACATACGTGTCGTCACTGCGGTCGAATCCCGGCCACACTGTGCCCTTACCGACCCATACCACACCGCCGATTGCTCCCATGCCTCCGTCAGGCGCAGGAACGTCGAGCGGATTGTCGTACTCTGCTGAGATTCTGTATGTGTGGTCAGCGAAGATTTTTCGACCGAATGTCCAGAAGAACTTGCCGCTTGGTACGCCGGTGACACGGCCCTCGGCGTTCAGTGCCGGTTCTGTCTCCCACACAGTCTTGCCGGTCGTCATGTCCACGAGGGTCAGCTTCGAGCCGTGGTCGTGCAGATGACCGCCAATTGCCAGGATCCGCCCATCAACTGCAGGCTGGCCCTCCCAGTGCTGTACCGTCTTGCCTGGAGTTAAGGGGAAGTCTTTACCTCCAACCGGTCCCATCACATCGAGGTAGAACGGAAATACGTCCCGCGGTTGGAACATCCCGTCAGACTCTGTGCTGTAGAAGAAGCGCACGATGAGGTGTGACCCGGAGAAATCGCTATCGAGCGGATTCGCGAACATCGCCGAGATCAGCATCCGATCCCCGTCCGAAATGGGATAGCCGATCATCTCCGGGAATCTCTCGCGATTCGTTTCACGACCGGCTGCCATGATCCGGCGGGCAGTCGACGAAAACAGCTCCCGCTTGTCCGGGTCGATGAAATTCACATGGTGCAGGAGGTCGAGCGGCAGAGCGTTGCCCTGCTCGTCAATCATTTCGATCTCGAAACCATGAATCCAGCCGTCCACCGGAAACTCAGCCATCTGAATCGGAAGCCGGAGGTGCGCCATACCGACTGGCAGGTCCACGGGACCGATGTCGAACTCGACGAGACGTTCTTCAACCAGCGTCGTCACGGTCACGATCTCAGTGTTCGGCGCGGGCAACTCGGGGGCTTCCAGGCCGGCAGCATCCGCGGCAGTCAACTGGCGATAGGTCTGATCGCCCATGTCCATCGACTCTTGAGCCAGTACAGGAGCCGTCCCGAGGAACAGGGCTACGGCTACCAGCGGATATATGCGTCTAGTCGAACTACTGTTCATTTCTTCCACCTCAACATTCGATACGGCTTGGCTTAACAAATCTAGATATATGTATCGGAAACGTAATCAAATTGAAACAGGTTTCCAAACGCGAGACGCCCGCCTTCCATGGAGAAGCGGGCGCAGCGGAAAACATTCCTGGCCAACGACGGGTTTGTTGCCTCAGGGCGCCGGCACGTCGAAGTAAACATAATTCTTGGCGATGAACTCGTCCCACTGCTGCGGCACTTCGTCATCAGGAAAGATCGCGTCGACGGGACACTCCGGAACGCAAGCGCCGCAATCGATGCACTCTTCCGGGTGGATGTAGAACTGATCCTCACCCTCGTAAATGCAATCGACGGGACATACGTCCACGCAGGACGCGTCTGACGCGTCTTTTTCGCCAATGCAGGGCTGAACGATGATGTATGTCATACGGATCATATCCTCTGTTGCGAACCTGACCACCCGTTGCGGAGAACGCCGCCGGAAGGTGCGACGAAAGAGTTTAGTCCCGGCCGCGATCCTCGGCAACAAGGCATTAACCAGTGGACGCACTTCCCGGCGGCCGGTAGATTCGGGCGCTCGACCAACCGGAAACCGGTTACGATCCGCACCCGAACATTCTGATATGCGTAAACTCGACGTTCTTCAGCCCTCGACTCTCTCTGCGGCCGGTCATCCGACGGTCGGTGGATGTGGTGCTCCACCTGCCGCCTGGCCACAGAAGAAGCCCCGCTGGTTAAAGGTCACGGCCCCGGGAGGCACGAATTATCGGCGCCTGAAGGGTCTGATGGCTGAATTGGGTCTAAACTCGGTATGTCAGGAGGCCCAGTGTCCGAACATCGGAGAGTGCTGGGATTCCGGGACCGCGACGTTCCTCATACTCGGGGACAAATGCACGCGGAACTGCCCGTACTGTGCGATCGCACACGGTCGGCCTGAAGAACTCGATGAGGACGAGCCACGTCGCGTGGCCGAGATGATCGAGCAGCTTCAGCTCCGTCATGTAGTCATTACGTCCGTTGACCGCGACGATCTGCCTGATGGTGGTGCCCGCATCTTCGGCTGGCTGATTGATGACATTCATGAGCGGCTGCCCGAGTGTTCCATAGAGGTTTTGACGCCCGACTTCCGCGGGTTGCGCAGTTCCATCGAGAGGGTGATGAAGGCCAGGCCTGACATCTTCAATCACAACATGGAGACTGTCGAGCGGCTGCATCTCGAGTTGCGCCCCGGGGCCAGATACGAGCGTAGTCTCGAAGTATTGCGGTACGCGAAGGGCCTGGACGACCGAGTCATGATAAAGACAGGCATCATGCTGGGACTCGGCGAACAGTCAGATGACATTCGCTCCTTCCTGGATGACGCTCTAGCTGCCGGTGTGCAGATCCTCACGCTTGGCCAGTACCTGCGGCCGTCCGCTCGTCATCGCCCGATCGACCGCTATGTCACCCCCGACGAATTCGCCGAGTGGAAGCTGTACGGTGAGACGCTCGGCTTCATGCACGTCGAAAGCGGCCCTCTCGTCCGTAGCAGCTACCATGCCCGTGAGCAGTTGGAAGACTTGAAGCTGAGGGCGGGCGCCGCGTAGGCACGACCGCACAGGATTGCCGTCGTGACACCAACACAACGGAGGACTCAATGACCGACCTGCCATCTCCACCGGCTGCTTTCGTCCGCTTTACGGAACGCCATCCTGGCCTTGCAGCAGCCTGGGAATCGACCGGTGTGGCTGGTCGGGATGGCCCGCTGGATCCGGATACCGTGCGCATAGTGAAGCTGGGTGTGGCGATCGGTGCCATGCGCGAAGGAGCGGTACACGCGAGCGTGCGAAAAGCGCTAGCCCAGGGAATCTCTTCGGAAACGCTCGATCAGGTCGTTGCGATCGCTGCCGGGACGATCGGATTTCCCGCCACAGTTGCCGCCCATACCTGGGTGCACGACGTCCTGGACGAGGACTGAAGCAAGTCAGATTTCCGGTAGTTCAAACCCTATCAGTTCTGTGCTGATACGTTAGTTGCCGCAGCAACATAGATCCATTCTCCCTGGCTCTAAATAGTTGGACTCACGCCCCCTTCCGGGATAACTTCCGCGTTTCCAAGGTAAGTGAGGCAGCTGAGACTAGGACGATAAGCGTGGAGCAGGACATCCAAACAGAAGATCTGGGCGCCTACGGCCGCGAGCTGTTGCACGACTTGCTTTCGTCGATGCTGCTTGCGAGGCGTTTTGAGGAGAAGGTCGCCGAGGCCTACCAGATGGGTTCGATCGGCGGTTTCTGCCACCTGTATATCGGCCAGGAAGCTGTCGCAGTCGGTTCCATCCGCGCCCTGCGCTCTGATGACTACGTCTTTACGGCCTATCGCGATCATGCCCAGGCCCTGGTCCGTGGCATGGAGCCAAGACCTGTCATGGCAGAACTGTTTGGACGGGTCGATGGATGTTCGGGTGGTGCAGGCGGATCCATGCACATGTTTGACGCGAACGTCAACTTCATGGGAGGTCATGGAATCGTCGGCACGCACTTGCCGCTGGCGGCAGGCGTAGGCTACGCGATTCGCTACCGGGGCGGAGATCAGGTCGTCCTGTGCTTCTTTGGCGACTCCGTTGTAAATGGCGGGCCATTTCACGAAGCATTCAACATGGTTGCCAAGTGGGGCCTTCCTGTGGTCTACATCGTCGAGAACAACTCGTACGGCATGGGCACGGCTACCGATCGAGTGGCTGCTGTTGAAGATCTGGTCACTCGAGCCGAGGCCTACGAAGGCATGTATGCCGAGCAGGTAGACGGCCAGGATGTTATCGCCATGTATGATTCAGTGACCCGCGCGGCCGATCGAGCCCGCGACGAAGGCCGGCCCACGTTCATCGAAGCGATCACCTATCGGTACCACGGCCATTCCATGTCGGATCCGGCTCACGGAACGTATCGGACGAAGGAAGAGGTGCAGCGCGAGCGTAAGAACGACCCGATCGCGACTTTCTGCGACAGGCTCACATCCCAGGGGCTGTTGAGCCAGGAGGATTACGACCTGCTCGACAGGGCGGCGATCGCCGCATCCGAGGATGCGGCAGAATTCGCCGAGAACAGTCCCGTCCCCGATGCATCGGTGATCTACGAAAACGTATACCGGGGCGACTTCCGGGGAGGGTTGGATCGGAGGGACTCGTGGCGATAATTACCTACCGCGAGGCTCTCAATCGGGCCCTGCGCGAGGAAATGGAACGTGACGACAGCGTTTTCCTGATCGGCGAGGAAGTCGGCGAGTACGATGGAGCCTACAAGGTCTCCAAGGGACTGCTCGACACGTTTGGTGAATGGCGCGTACGTGATATGCCGATCGCCGAGAACGGGTTTGCGGGACTCGGCGTGGGGGCGGCGATGGCCGGTCTGCGGCCCGTAGTCGAGTTCATGACCTGGAATTTTGCTCTTCTGGCCTATGATGCGATCGTCAATTCCGCTGCCAAATTGCTGTTCATGTCCGGCGGTCAATTCAACATTCCCATCGTGTTCCGGGGCCCCGGCGGCGCGGCGCTTCAGCTGTCAGCACAGCACTCGCAGGTGCCGGATCCGTGGTACGCAAACATTCCCGGAATCAAGGTCTGCGCGCCGTCCACGCCCGCTGACGCCCTGGGCCTGCTCAAAAGTGCGATTCGCGACCCGGATCCCGTCGTGTTCATAGAGGGGGAACTGCTTTACAACCTGAAGGGAGAGGTGCCCGACGGTGAGCACCTTATTCCCATCGGACTCGCGGATACGAAGCGCGAAGGCGAAGACGTCACGATTGTTGCGCATTCCAGGATGGTTCAGGTCGCACTTGCTGCCGCCGACACGCTGGCCGCCGAATATGAGATCGAGGCAGAGGTCATTGATCTGCGCAGTCTGCGCCCCCTCGATACCGACTCGGTGATCGCCTCGGTACGAAAGACGAATCGTGCGGTTGTCGTGCAGGAAGGCTGGCCTGTCGCGGGAATCGGCGCGCAGATCGTGGACGACATTCAGCGCGAAGCGTTTGATGATCTGGATGCACCGGTCGCTCGTGTCTCAGGCCTCGACGTACCGATGCACTATGCCCGTGCGATTGAGAAGCTCATCGTTCCGAGCGTGGACCACGTGGTGAACGCCGTGAAACACGTCTGCTACCTCGACTGACGGAAACCTGCGCATGGCAACAAGAGTCGTAATGGCCCAGCTGAGCCCGACGATGGAGGAGGGCAAGCTGGTCGAATGGAAGGTAAAGGAAGGCGACCAGGTCGAAGCCGGCGACATCCTTGCGGAAGTCGAAACCGACAAGGCCAACATGGACATCGAGGCCCTTCACGGCGGCGTTGTCCGGGCGCTGCTGGCTGCCGACGGTGATATAGTCGCCGTCGGTGCCCTGATCGGTGTGATCGCCGATGCCGACGAGGACATCTCCGCACTGCTCGAGGGCGCTGCTGCCAGGTCCCCGGAGCCGCCCGCTGTCGAGGCTGCAACCCCCGTTCAGACCCAGGCGCCGCCAGAGCCCGTTCCGGAACCCGTATCGGTGCCCGAGACAACTGATGCGCCGACAACAAGCGTGCAAGCGCCCCGTATTTCCGGGCGAATAAAGGTTTCGCCGGTTGCCAGGAGAATGGCTCAGACTGCCGGTCTGGACCTGGGCACCATGTCAGGTTCCGGGCCTGGTGGACGGATCATCAAGAGTGATGTAGAGGCCGCGATTGCTGCGGGTGCGGGACCGATTGCCGCGGCTCCCGCAGTTCCCGCAAGCGCGCCGCCGGCCATGGCCCCAGTTGGTGCGCCGCGGCTAGAAGAGCAGCGGATCGAGCTGTCGCAGATGCGCAAGGCAATTGCGAAGCGGCTCGTGCAGTCGATCGGACCCGTGCCGCATTTTTTCCTGACGACAGAAATCGATATGGGACGGGCGCTGGACATGCGGAAGTCACTCAACGAGCGACTCAGCGAAGGGAAAGTCGGCGTCAACGATCTGTTGATCAAAGTTGTGGCCGAGTCGCTGGCCCGTCATCCCGAGATCAACGCATCATTCGAGGGCGATGCGATTCGACGGCATGGAAGCGTGGACATCGGTGTCGCCGTCGCGGTTCCCGATGGCCTGATCACGCCTATCGTGCGGGATGCAGACCGAAAAGGACTCGTGCAGATCTCGGTTGAGGCAGCC